>CAKRUL010000188.1 GCA_934403665.1 uncultured Clostridia bacterium
GGACAATATCAGCCTGTATCGGAGCAAAACCGGTGCCAGAATCACAAAAGGGAAAGCGGCTTTGGATGTGAAGGTGCAGTATCCGCAAAACATTCATGCCAGCTATACCGATGTGTTTTCCGGTCCGGATTTGGTTTCGCTGACGCCTTCCGGTTCCTATGCCAACGAGAAGGTACATAAAAAAGTGTGGTTTTCCACACAGCCGGTAGAGCAGACGAAGATTATCACAACGATGGCAACCCATAAAACAGATGAAGAAGCTCCCTATGTGAAATCCGGCATGGAGGGCAATGTAAACAAACTGGAGTTCGAGGATGGAACGGTTGCCTATATCAGAACGGATGAAAACGGCACCATTGGAATAGACGGCATTGAGAGCGACGGACTTGCCGTTGTAAAGAAACAGGACAGCTATATGGTTGTGGACGCCACTGTTTTCAAAATAGACGGGCAAGAAATTCTTCATTCGGAGAAGCCGATTTCCATCACCTGGGGAGCCGGAGAGCTTGGCATTTCCTCTGACGAGGATACCAAGGCAGAGCTCTCGATCGGTTTGGTAGATTCCATGAAGAATGAGAAGGGAACCGTGATTGAAAAGAATAATCCGGCCTACGGTCTTTCCTGGGACGCTACGGAAAGCGGCATAAAAATAGATCTGTACAAAGGCTTTTATTCCTTTTATCTGAACGGAAAACCGCTTCCCGGTTCCAAGGCGGAGGACAGAACACTTTCCTTTGAATTGGATGGGGTGGCGAAGGAAATTACCCTGAAGGGCTATTATGATCATAACGGAGAAACGATGTTAAGCGGAAGTCTTGGCAATAAAGCCGGCTTCTATACCGTGGAAGAAATCCGTGACATCAAATTGAGAGGCGGCACGAAGTCTGGCGAGATTGTGATGCTTTCCGATGATGAAACTGTTTATTCAACGGGAACACAACCTTATCTGAAGCTGAAGTCTGCGGCGAGCGGCGAAAAGCCGGAAGTTGAAAAGATTGAGAAGCCGGAGGAATTCCGCAAGAAATGCACTGTGACAGTGGAGGCGGAGAACTTTTTTGAGAAATCCGGAGAGGGCTTGCCCTATACGACCAGAAGCTTCCTTTCCGGCGGCGCAGGTGTGAAAGAATTTAACATCTTTGGCGATTCCATGGCTTGGAAGGTGAAAGTTCCGAAAACCGGAGACTATGATCTTGTTCTGAAGTATGTCGGCTGGGAAGGTGCAGACGGAAATATTCAAAGGCTATTCCAGATAAACGGAATTTTGGGATGTGCATATTTGCCGGTTACAAACAATTATGGACAGAATGAGTATGAGTGGATCGGTGCCAGGGTGAAAGCGAAGATTCACCTGGAGGCAGGCGAACAGATCCTTATGCTTTATCCGCAGCTTGGCAGTTGGAACTTTGACTGGATCGGTCTGGTTCCCTCCGATGAATAAGGAGGGGAAAATGATGAAACGCTGTAGCGCGCTTCTTCTGATCTTTGCTTTGTTATTCGGAATTCTCCCTGCCCATGCGGCAGGGGAGGATCTTTCGGGAAGAATCTCGGCCGGCAGAGTGCGGTTTTATCAGAACGAGCAGGAAATCCGTGCATTACAGACCGGAGACCCCATCACAGTGAAATGTGAAATTTGGAACAAAACGCCGTACAGCGGCGGACAGGACGCTTACCTGTTCCTGCAGATTACAAGAAACGGGAAAGTGCTTGAGGTCAAAAAAGCAAAGGAAACCCTTTATGCAAGCGGCGGAACTTACCGCTTGAGCGTAACATCCGACCCGATTCCGGACATTTCCGGCTGCGAGGTGGAAGCTTATATTACGGCGGATCCCGTTTGTATGACGCCGCTTGCTTCTTCTGCAAAGCTTGGAAGCACAGATGCAGGTCTGCATAAGATCTGGCTGAACGGCGAGGCGTTTTTCCTCACGGACGGCATATATGAATATGATTTTGATTTGAAGGATCAAACGCTTCCGGTAAATCTGGTGACAGAGCCAAATGATCAGGGCACAGGGCTTTCCGTCTCACAGGAGAACGGCAGTATCCATGTGACGGCAACTTCCAACAGCGGAATCGGAAAGGAGGAATATCTCTTCCAAACGAATCTTCTGAAATGGGAGGATCGAAGCAGTATCTACCGAACCATAGGAGCGGAGTGGCCGTTCCGCCCGGTGAAGGATTACAAGAGCCAGCAGAATCCCCCGGATTTTTCCTGGCCCTATCTTTCCGAAGCAACCAGCTACGATCTGAAAATCTGCAAAGATGCCCGGATGCGCCAGGTTGCCTATCGGGCGGACGCTTTGGATCGGAATTACTATAACTTTGCAGTTCCCTTTGAAACGGGAACGTATTACTGGAGTGTCCGTTATCATACCGAGAGCGGCGTCTCTCACTGGACAGAAGCGTCACGGTTTACGATCCTGCCGGAGGCAACGGAGTATACGGTGGATTCCATTGATACGCTGCTTTCCAAAATTCCGGCGTCTCATCCGCGAATTGCAGTGAGCCAAGCAAATCTGGAGGAATATCGCAGTTTGCCGGGAGGCGAGAGATATATCGATCAGTATACGGAGACGGCGCGCGCTTATATGCAGGAGGCGATGCCGTCAGAGCCGGCAACTGCTGAAGATTTGCGGGCACAGATTGCTCCGATGACCAATCGGGTGTATACCAGCTCCAGAGCCTATTTGCTGCAGCAGGATGCAGAAATCGGAGCTTACGGTGTTTCGGCCTTGCTGTCGCTGGCATCGTGGGATCCGGAGGGAACGACCTCTTATGTCAATCAGGATCAGGCGTTTCGTGACATTATGCTTGCGATGGTGCATGGGTATGACTATCTATATGATCTTTTGACAGAGGAACAGCGACAGACGGTGCTTTCCGCAATCCGCACGCGCGCGGTCACTTTGGAGCATCCGAGTCAGGGGCTGTCCGATGCGGCATATAAGCTGAAGCAGACACCGTACATGTCGCACGGCGGAACCGCGCAGAGTTATCTGCTTCTGACTTCGATTGCATTATACGGAGAACTGCCGGAGGCGGAACAATGGCTCAGGGAATACCTTCCGATGTATCTGAACATGCTTCCCGTATGGGGAAATCAAGACGGCGGCTGGGCACAGGGAACCGGATATGCGGAAGCGTCCTATACCATGGGGGAAGATTTGAGGTTTACCTTGTATACACACGACATTGCAAATGTTTATCAAAAGGCATTTTATAAGAATATTGATAAATTCGGCATTTATTTTACCGGGAAATACGGCGGAGCGGAATTCGGCGATGAATCAATCGGAGCGTTTGTACCGGGATGGGCACTGGCGTTTAAAACGCAGGCATATCTTCTGCAGTCGCCTTATGCGGCGTGGCTGAGAAATCATTGCGGCTATGGAGCAGCTGGGACTTATTCCAATTATTATATGCTGACTTTTCCATGGCCGGCAGAGAAATCGCCGGAGGAACTTCCGAAAGCGGCGGTGTTCCCCGACATCGGTTGGGTTGCAATGCATTCCCATATAACCGATTATGAGAACCGCATATCCGCCTATTTCAAATCCAGTCCGTTCGGTTCCTATAACCATTCCCATCCGGATCAGAATTCCTTTGTGATTCAAGCTTACGGGGAGCGGCTGGCGATTGACAGCGGCTATTATGATTATTACTGGTCCCCATTCGATTTGGGGTATACCAGAAAGACCTATGCGCACAATGCGGTGACGATGGACGGCGGGATCGGACAGCCACCGGCAGCCATGACAGCCAAAGGGAACATCGCCGGATTCGTGCATCATTCCCGGTTTGATCTGGCAACCGGAGATGCCGCCGAGGCATATAATTATGATTTCGATGACCATACGGGAAGCATCACGCGGACAGAGCGGATGGAAAAAGCC
>CAKRUL010000189.1 GCA_934403665.1 uncultured Clostridia bacterium
TATATAACTCAGCCCGCTGTATTCGCTGGCATCCTGTCCCATCCCAATGGGATAATACAGGATATTGTCTGTGATAATGATCTTATCCAGAACAAATCCCATTTTCCGATTGGAGAAAGCAAGCACATTCTCCCCTTCCTCCAGCTCGATATCCGCAAGAAGCGTCCAAGTATAAGCGCCCGCCTCATAGCGGAACCATTTTGACTGATAGCCGCTGAAATTCACGGAATATTTAACGGAATCAGCGCCTTTCATTCGAATATAAATTTTGTATTTTCCTTTTGTTTCAACATTGAAAATAAATTTCAACGGCGTCTGTGCAGAAGACTGTTCCCCCTGCTCATAAGAATATTGTTTCATCGCTTTGCCGCCGGATGCTTCCTCTTCTCTTACCGCCTGAAAAGCGCCCGGCAGAGTTATATCATTGATACCGCTCTCCGCTTCAATAGCCAGGAAGCAATGATCGGCTTCCGATAACACATTGATGGGAAGCATAGCAATTGTCATACAAAATATAAGCAGCATACATATGTTTTTCTTCATTTTCATTGCTCCTTTTTATGGTTCGCAGAGTTTATTTGCCGGAGGCATCTTTTTTCTGTAATGCCTCCGGCATATTTTAATTTTCATGGTAACAGAAGTTCTGTTATCTTCCGCCGCAAATCCTTTACTCGTTCACAATCGATGTGATATCATAGGAGAGAATCCCCGCGTCTGAAAAATCCGGCTGACTTGCAAGCCAGTTTTCCAGACTGTCTGCTGAAATATCTTCCCTGGATAAAAAACGGAAAACAGTGATTTCCGGCTTTTTGTATTCTCTCATATCACACCTCTCCCTTCGCAGGATTCGGAACGAATGAGATGGTGGTGCCATATACTCTTTCCTCAACGCCATCTTTTGTGTATACAGCATAAGGTCTCGCATAATAGGTTTTCCCCTCTACAAAACTGCCGTAGAAGCAGACGCCGTAATTTCCCTGTTCGCTTCTGACATTCCATGCGGTATAAGCTGTTCCTTCGCCATTTTCCAAAACAGTCTGATCCAATGCAAACTCCATGCCATAATCGGTCAGCTCATATCCGTCTGTTGTCAAAACCTTTGCAAACACGATCCCCATCGGCTCATTGATGATTTCACCATTGATTACCACCGGTCCTGTTGAGGTGAAAGCCTCTTCACAAGTCGCGGCAATGGCGGGAACCTGCTGGGTAGTCTTCTCAAATTCCGCTTTGATGTTCGTATCGCCGGTAATTGAGGTGGTGTAAACATTTCCGGCATTTCCAGGCAGCGAAACGCCGTTTGCCGTCACGTCCTTGATCCGATAGGAGTCATCCAGATTTGCTGTCACGCTGAAATCCTTTCCTTCCTTTACGTAAAAGGCGCCGGAGGGTAACAGTGTACCGTTAACGGGCTGCTCCACTGTTACCGTATAAATGCGATTCAAAACGTTCTGAAAAGCTTCGGGGCTGCCTGTCAGCGCTTTCATCTGCTCCAGAGTCAGCGGAGTGGTTCCATCCTTCCCGTCATCATGCACAGAGCTGATATTTAAATAACTGCAGTTCTCAACCGTTCCGCCCGCATTAATTGTCGCAACGATCGGATTGATGTCATATAAATTTTTCACCGTACCGACGTTATAGCACGCGGTTAATGTCGGAGTATTCCCAGCGCTCCAAACTCTGAGGGCAGTGACAATTCCGGCCGCGATTGTTCCAGCAATGTCCCCCGCATTATAGCAATTGCTCATCGTATGTTTGCCTCCGAAATTGAAGAGAATTCCCCCTGCGTTATCCCCAGATACCGCGCCATAATTTTCGCAGCTGCTCAAATCTGTGTTGGAAACTGTCGCCGCGATTCCGGCAGCAGCCCCATATCCGCCGTCCAATGTAATGATTCCACGGTTTATCAGCTTATTCAGCGTTCCGGTTGCTGACAGCTGAGGGACAAATCCTGCGGCTCTGCCGTCCGTTGATGCTGCTGCTGCGGGCTGTACAACCGTGACATCCGCTTCATTTACACAGTTGATAATATCGCTTGCTCCGGACGCTTCCCCCGCGAGCGCGCCGGCATACGCACCGTCTCCCGTGATATGCACAAAACCTGTCAGCTTAATATTTTTGATTGTGCCGCCGTTTATCTTTTTGAAAAGACCGAAGCGTTCATGCTCCGCTGCCGCCAAACTCTGTGTTGCCGTGATGGAAATCCCGATGCTCCTGAGCGTTGTTTCGTCCTTACCGATCAGCTCGCCGGAGAATTCCGGAATCGGTTGATAGCTATCCAGAAGGGTAATATCTTCGGCCAGATAATACTTCCCGGACGGCGCCGTTCTGATCTTTTCAAAATCCTCTGCAGAAGCAATCTTGGTGTATCCTGCCCATTCCGCTTCCTCAAGCTTTTCTAAAAATTCTGAAGAAGCGGTATCCTTCAGTATTTCTTTCAGCTCTGCCACTGTCTTCGGTTCCGTTCCCTCTTTTGAATCATCATAAGAAGTATTTGACAGATAGAAACAGTTTGTAAAAGTTGCAACTCCAGGATATGAGGTGCTTCTATAAAGGGTATTTGCTATTGCTTTTGGTGAATCACAGCTTCCGTTGATCAATCCAATATTATAGAAGTTCGTACAGTTTGCTCCATCATACGGTTCGCTTTGATCGTAGCTCCAAAAAGCCTCTGCAATTCCTGAAGCCGAGCTATTCGTTCCTGTTACTGTGATATTTCCGGCATTGTAACAATTACTTACCGTTCCAGTACCATTTTTATAGATTCCCACAATACCGCTACATTTTTTTCTCGCATCATTCCCTGTAACTGCTCCGTAATTGTAACATTCTCTCAAAATAGGAACCGTCGTCTGTGCTGCAATACCTGCTGCATAGCCTCCGCCGCCGTTTATCGTAACGGCTCCGTAATTACTCAGATTGCTTAGCTCACCTGTGCCAGCGTCAGCAGTGCCGGCAAAAGCGCCAATATAAGAGCCCTCATACGTATAGCTTGGGGCTGCCGTCACATTCGCCCAATTTTCGCAGTTTTTTAAAGAAGCCGATCCACTCATTTTCCCGGCGAACGCCCCCACATGTACTGCATCGCTGGATGTTGTTCCAGTGATTGATGCAGTAACACTGCCGGTAATTTTGATGTTTTGCACCTTTCCGGATGCAATTAGCCCAAACAGACCGACATTGTTGTTCCCGGATGTGAAGCTCCTATTGACGTTTAACTTGATACTTTTCAGATTTGTTTCATCCGCGCCGATCAGCTCGCCTGAAAAATTCGCAATCGGTTCATAGGCTGACGGAAGCTCAATATCGGCGGTCAGATAATATTTTCCGGAAGAATCTGCCGCAATTTTTTTCATGAAGTCTTCGGCGGAAGCAATTTCGGTGTATCCCTCAGGAACTTCTGCGGCCGAGACAAGGTTCACGCCGCTGAACATTGTCAGCAGCAAGGCTAAAGTTAAAAAGAGCGAACATTTTTTCATACACTTTCTTTCCTTTCTTTCTGATCATTTTTTTGAAACAGCATTTTTTCTTTCTCCATCACCTCCGGCAAAAGCAATAAAAAATTACGAACGGAACGAACCCTGAAAAATTTTGATGTATAATATGCTTATCCGGGAATAAAACGGAACACTTCTTCTTTTTATGATCCGTTTTCCTGTCAGTCGTACTGGTAATAGGTGATATGCGTCTGGACCCCGCTCTGCCATGTAAAATAAAAAGCGTTTCTCTGTGCCAGACCGGTTCCCTCCGCCAGCTTTCCGTATACGGCGATGGTCGGCGTCATATTGTTCTTTTCGATACATTGCTTCACAAAATCTGTGACGTCAATCGAAACATAATCCATTGAATTCTCTGTTATCCTCTCTAAACCGGAGGCAAC
>CAKRUL010000190.1 GCA_934403665.1 uncultured Clostridia bacterium
TGATAATACTCGGTCATGGCGCTGCATGCGGCAGGATTGTTTTCGATGCGTTCCGCACACTTTCGAAGCGCCTGCCGGGAATCCGGCGCAATGTCCCATGTCTGTATATTCTGTTTGGTCTGATTCAGGAGACAATTCAATGGCATCAATGTTGCTCCTCCTTATTTATGAGGATTTTCCGTCAGCTGCGGATAATCATATCCATCCTCGATGCTCCAGATGCTATGATCAAATCCGACAAAGCTGTCCAGATCCTTCATCTGCGTTTCATTCAAAGCGGTTGTCCCGTCATAGTCATCCGTCTCTTCCTCCGACAGATAATAACAAGAGACCGGATTGATTGATGCAACCGGGCTGGCAATCGGCGCCACCGCTTTCCCGGTGCTGTAACACGTTTTGATGTGAATGGTTCTGCTGGCATTTGCCAGTCCCAGAATGCCGCCGCAATAGGTTGATGTTCCCTGCACAGTGACATCGCCCGTATTATAGCAATTGGTTATGGAGGAATTCGTTCCGGCGCTCATAGCGGCAAGCCCGCCTGCGATGCTTCTCGCACTGATTTCTCCGGTGTTATAACAGCGCTGAAGGACAGAGGAGCCGTCAAAATAAGCAATCAGACCTGCAACGCCCTCGCCTCTTGCGGTAACATTTCCAACATTGGAGCAATCCTTCAGAGTCAGCGCATAGGATTGACCGACAAGACCTGCCACATAATAGGATCCAGTGATCGTTCCCTCGTTTCTCAGTTGGCTATAATTGGAGCCGGTGGCTTTTCCGAAGATTCCGCCGATATAGTATTTGTCTCCCCAGCCGCTGGAATCACCGACCCCCTGAACCGCTGCACGGTTTGTCACATTTTTCACCGTGACACTTGTTTCGGAAGCATTTCCGGCCAATGCGCCGACCAAACCATAGCCGCGCACGTTTCCTTCAATCACAAGATCCTGCACCAGTGCGCTTCCGTACAGTTCCGAAAACAGACCGACGTTCTTATGCTCCTGCGCATTGAAGGCAATCACATCGCCGAAAATATTGACTGTGACCGTCTTGTTGTCTCCCAACAGCTTTCCGTTGAATCGGAAGGGCTGATAGTTGCTGTCTATCGTAATATCCTCTTTCAGGATAAAGTAAGCATGACTGTCCTTCATGTTCTCAAAATGACGCTGCAATGCGATTCCATATGGTTCCGCCGCTGTTCCTTTTCCGCCGGCATACTTCGTGGGAATGTCAAATTCAGAAGTTGTGGAAGGATCTTTATCGCTGAACAAAGCCTCCACTCGCACCTTGTAATTGTTGCCGAACATAACACCCATGCCTTCCACAAGGCTGTAGTCTGCATCCTTCTGCGCGATGACCTGATCCAGCAGATTTTCGCCCGTGCTGTCATATACCGAGACGTTATAGCCCTCCAGGCAAGGATCCTCCAGCGGATTCCAGCATACCTTGTATGTCTCCCGTTCATCGTTGGACCATATCACTTCTGCGAAGGTCGGACCGGGAACGGTATATTTCTTGTGCAGATAGGTATAAGAAGCTGTGCCGGAATCCTCAAACAGATAGCCGTTGTCCCCGAGAGAGGTGACCTTGATGACATATTCGCCGTATCCATTCAGGCTGTCTGTGATATCCGCGCTGTTCTCTTCGGTCAGAAGCGTATCAAGCAAGGTGTTCTCCTGGTAAATCTCGATTTTATTTTTGACAGTGTTCATGTCTGCCGTAAAGTGAACAATAACGGTTTCTCCGTCATAGACCACATTTTCAATCACCGGATTGGACAATGTCTTCGGTTTTGCCATATAGGGGTATCCAGACAGTTTCGGATACCGATACGGAGATTCGCTGTCCGCTGCCAGTCCTTTGGAGGGGAACTGTATTTTTGCCAGCTGATCTGCTGTGATTTCTTTGACCATGCTGTTATGGATGGTATAAGCCTTTCCGGGATTGACAGAATAAATCTCGTCCCCAATCAGGCAGCCGGCGCCCGTTGCCGCATTGTAAGATGCAGCAGTGCTGTATACACAGGCGGTTTTCGCACCGTTGATAGCGCCGATATTATACGCTTCATCCAGCTTTTTCAATCCGGCCTTGGAGGCAAGATCTATCCCGATTGCGGATGCGATTCCCGAGGCTGTCACGGTTCCCGAATTAAATACCGAGGAAATGCTGACATTCATGTCTCCTGATATCATGCCGAAAATGCCTGCGGCAGATTCCCCCTTCACCGTACCGGAATTATATGCGCCGCTGAGGGTTCCGGAATAAAGAGCTCCCACCACACCGGCAATCTGTCCGCTTTCGGACTCCAGGTCTCCTACATTCCAGCAGTTGATAACCGAAGCGGAGGACAAATATCCGAGCACGCCGCCGTGATAAACCAATCCGCTTCCGGTATAGCGGAAGACACCTTTGTTATAGCAGCCTGTGATGATAGAAGATCCGCTTGCACTTCCGATCAGACCGCCGCACAAGCTGCCGCTTGTAATGTTAATTTGTGCCGCGTTATAACAATTTTTGATCGTAGCACCTTCGGTTCTGCTGGCAAGCGCTCCGGAGAAGGCATTGCCTGTGAATTTGCCCGCGATACCGATGTTTTCAATTGTTGCATTGTACAGGGTGGTAAACAGACCTGCCTTGGTTCCGTCTGCACGCGGATTGTCCTCCGCAGTATAGTTAATGGTTATTTCCGCCGCTTTTCCGTCCACATCGCCGACCAGACTTCCGGAAAATTCCGGAATGGTCCCTGCTTTCACCAGAGTGAGATCTTTGATGATTTTATAGTTCGAGGAGGTGTCTCTCGCAATATTGTGATAATGTCTTTCATTGGAGATCAGATAGGGGGATTTTTTCGTTCCCTCACCGCCGCCGTAAAGCGGCATTTTCAGCTTTTTGGTCAGCACCGGAGAATCCAAAAGTTCCGGATTGGCGCTGAGTGTTTCAAAATGAATATTGTTTTCCAGTTCCATGCTTCCGAATTTTTCCGGAGGAATGACAGCCTGCGTTCCGGTTACCGCAAGCGGCACATAAGCGCCGTCAAATTCTACGGAAATCCGATATTCCTTTGCATCCGGCACCTCTGACCAGCAGACGAAAATCGTTTCGTTTCCGGCTTCATCCATAATGGTTTCGGTCCGAAGATCATTCGGAACCCCGACCGTATCAAAGGTGATATTCATATCGCAGAATTCCGAAAAAGCAGATTCTGCTTTTCTGCCCACGGCTTTGACCGCAATCCGGAAGGTTTCCAGTGCGACCTTTCCGTCTTTCAGCATTTCATTGGTTCGGTCGTTCAGGTTGACATAGTTTTCTTTCACACGGAATTCTTCCTGCGTATTGATTCCATTTGTGGTGCGGACAAGCTGCACCGCATATTCCACTGCGTTTGGAACGCTTTTCCAGCGAACGGTTCGGGTCGCAGAATCCACGGTGTTGATAATCGGGGTTTCCGGGGCTGCGGAAGTGTTTCCGCTGTTGCCGTCTCCGGAAGATCCGCCCGAGGAACCGCCGCTTCCGCCACCGGAACCGGTATGTCCGCCCAATGAAATAGAGGAGTTCGATGTGTTATCCGGTATTGAGGGCAGACTGTCGTCCAGTGCCTTCTTCTCCAGGCGCACAACCGTAGAAAACACCTCCGCTCTTGTGATGCCTGCGTCTCCGCGGAATGTGTTGTCTCCATAGCCATTGATGATTTTCAGTTTCACCAATGCTTTGACAGAACCTGACGCCCAGGAAGGAATCTGCGCTTCGTCCGCAAAATCCAGCGCCGCATCGGAAACGTCAAGCTTCAGCAGTCTGGCATAAACCACACATGCCTCCTGGCGCGTCAGAGTGCCCTCGGGATTCGCAAACCGGTTGCTGTC
>CAKRUL010000191.1 GCA_934403665.1 uncultured Clostridia bacterium
CTTTTATGCCTTTGTTTTTCTCGCCAATACCGTTTGAGTTTTTTGGATTATGTCGTTTGCGGTAAGGTGATATTTTTCCATCAGCTCCTGTGGTTTGCCGGAACAGCCAAACACATCCAGCGTACCGACACGCTCCATGGGGGCAGGGAAGGTTTCCGCCAGCACTTCGCTGACAGCGCTTCCGAGACCGCCGTTGATGTTGTGCTCCTCCGCCGTGACAATCGCTCCGGTTTCCCGCGCAGCTTTTTCGATGATTTCTCTGTCGATGGGCTTAATGGTGGAAATGTTGACCACGCGCACATCGATTCCCTTTTCTGCAAGAGTCTGTGCCGCGATCAGCGCCTCGTTCACCATGATTCCGGTTGCGGCGACCGTGACATCCTTTCCGTCCCGAACCGTCACGCCCTTGCCGATCCGGAAGTCATAAGAATCATCAAACAGCACCGGCACAGCGGCTCGCCCCACACGGATATACATCGGTCCCTGCCAGTCAATTGCCGCCCGGATGGCTTTCTCGGTTTCGACGGCATCCGCCGGATTGATCACCACCATATTGGGAAGGGTGCGCATGATGCCCAAATCCTCCAAGCACTGATGCGTGGCTCCGTCCTCGCCGACGGTGACACCTGCATGGGAGGCAACAACCTTCACGTTCAGCTTCGGATAACAGATGGAATTTCGGATCTGTTCAAAGGCGCGAAGCGCCGCAAACATGGCAAAGGAACTTGCAAACACGGTTTTTCCGCAGGTGGCAAGACCTGCCGCCACCGCCATCATATTGCCTTCCGCAATGCCGCAATTAATAAACCGATCCGGGTACTCTTTTTGAAACAGCTCCGTTTTCGTTGATTTTGACAGGTCGGCATCCAGAACAACGATTTTCTTGTCGGCACCGAATTTTTTCAGGGCTTGTCCATAGGCTTCTCTTGTTGCAATCTTCTTTTCCATTACTCTGTCACCTCCAAAGATTTGATCCGCGCTTCAATCTCGCTGACTGCCTGCTCATACTGTTCCCGGCTCGGCGCATTGCCATGCCAGCCGGCTTCGTTTTCCATGAAGGACACTCCCTTGCCCTTTACATTATGGCAGATGATTGCCGTTGGCTTGCCCTTCGTCTGCTCTGCTTTGGCAAACGCTCCATCGATTTGATCAAAATCGTGCCCGTCTATCTGAATCACATGGAAGCCGAACGCCTCAAATTTTTGATCGATAGGACATGGCGACATGACATCGGTTATTTTTCCGTCAATCTGCAGCCCGTTGAAATCCACCATAACCGTAAGGTTGTCCAATTTATAATGTGCGGCAAACATCGCCGCTTCCCAGACTTCGCCTTCCTCCAGCTCGCCGTCGCCGAGAATGGTGTATACCCGGTAAGAAAGCCCGTCCATCTTTGCATTCAATGCCATTCCGCAGGCGGCGGAGATGCCCTGTCCAAGCGATCCCGTAGACATATCAACGCCGGGTGTTCCCTTCATGTCCGGATGCCCCTGAAGAAAGCTGTCAATCTTCCGGAGAGTTTTGCATGCCTCCTCCGGAAAATATCCTTTCATCGACAATGCGCCGTAAAGCGCGGGCGCACAGTGCCCTTTGGAGAGAACAAAACGATCCCTCATCGGATCCTTTGGATTTTTCGGGTCTACTTTCATTTTATAAAAATACAAATAGGAAAGCAAATCTGCAATGGAAAGCGATCCGCCCGGATGACCGGATGCCGCACCGTAAATCCCTTCCAACGCATGGAGCCTTATTTTCTCTGCATTTTTCTGGAGCTGTTTTTTTGTGTTACCGTCCATATTTTGCACACCTTTCTGTTCCCTTTTTCTTTTCCGACCGTTTTCTATCTTTTTCATTTTACCAAATGACAGGAAAAAAATCAATATTCAACACGCCCAATCATTTTCCCTTTGAGAGGCGAAATGATGGACGATCAATCAAAAACAAACGCTGTTTGTGTCTATAACAACAAAAATCCGCTTTCTTTCCGATCTCAACCCTTTCACAGATCTGTTTCCCGCGACAAGAGGACAACCGTCTCAACATGGCTTGTCTGCGGGAACATATCCACCGGAACAACGGATTTTATTTGATAATCCGAATGCTCGGTCAGTTCCTTTAAATCCCTTGCCAAAGTGGCAGGATCGCAGGAGATATAGCAGAGTTTTTCCGGTGCCATCCGGATGATCGCGTCCAAAAGCTTCCGGTCACATCCGGATCTGGGGGGATCCAGCACTGCGGCAGTAGGTGTCTCGCCCCGCTCCATCAGTTCAAAAATTTTCTCCTCCGCTTTTCCGGCAAAAAAAGCAGCATTCCAGATGCCGTTGATCTCTGCATTTTGCTTTGCATACGCAATCGCCTCCGGAATGATTTCAATGCCGATAAGCTTCTTGACCCTCTTTGCAGCGCACAATCCGATGGTGCCGATTCCGCAATAAATATCAAACAGCACATCCTCCTCGTTTAAATGCATGGCATCCAAAGCCGTCCGATACAAACGCGGCGTTTGATAAGGGTTCACCTGGTAAAAAGAACGGGGTCCGATGTGAAACGATGTCCCCAAAATCTGATCTTCGATATAGGGCGTTCCTGCTATGATCTTTGTTTGATCTCCTAAAATGACATTGGTTTTTGCACAATTGACATTGTGAATCACCGAGACAACCCCGTCCGTTTCCAGAAGCCGGGATGCCAAAAAATCTGCATGAGGCAGACGCTCCGCATTGGCGATCACGCCCGCCATCACCTGTCCGCCGGAAAGCCCGGTTCGGAAATAAATATGGCGTATCATCCCTGTGTGACTTTTCTCATCATAGGGAGAGATCTGAAACTCCTCCATCCACTGCAGGATGCGGCGAATCACTTCCTGTGCCCGTTTGTCCTGAATCATGCAATCCCCGGCAGATTGAATCCGATGAGAGCGCGGCGCATAGAATCCTGCGGTAAGCTTTCCATCCGCATCCTTTCCGACCGGAATGAAAACCTTGTTGCGATAATGAAAGGGTTGAGGAGAGGGAAGCGTCTCGGAAACCGGAAATTCAATTTTCCCGATGCGTTTCAGACAGTCGGAAACCTTCTGCCGTTTGAGCTCCAGCTGCTTTTCATATGCCACATGAAGATAGCAGCATCCTCCGCACTGCGGAAAAACACTGCAGGGAGGACAAATGCGGCTTGGGGACGGAGCAAATATTTTTTCTGTTTTTGCATAGGCAATGTTTTTTTTCACTTTCAGAATTTTTGCCTGTACCAGTTCTCCGGCGATGGCGCCCTGTATAAAAATCACCCAACCGTCCCTCCGGGCTACCCCTTGCCCCTCGGAGGTTGTCCCTGTGACGGAAAGACGATAACTTTCATTTTTTCTCATAGATTACTCACTTTCAAATATTTTGTACACATTAAACAAAAACAACATCTAATATATCATAGATTTATGAAAAATTCAATTTTTGACAAAAAATCATAGTCAAAGTGTATAAGGATTTTTTTATTTTTTTGTAGAATAATCCAATGGTATCTGTGCCGCAATTATGGTATATTAGTATTAAATTCGAACGCAGAAAAGGAAACTGGAGGTATAAAAATGGCAAGTTTATCTTTAAAAAATGTTACAAAAAGATATGCCGACGGCGTCGAGGCTGTAAAACAGTTCAACTTAGATATTGCCGATAAAGAGTTTATCGTTTTGGTCGGTCCTTCCGGCTGCGGAAAATCCACCACTTTGAGAATGATTGCCGGTTTGGAAGAAATCTCTGACGGAGAAGTTATGATCGGCGACAAAGTCGTAAACGATATGGCTCCGAAGGACAGAGATATTGCAATGGTGTTCCAGAGCTATGCTCTGTAT
>CAKRUL010000192.1 GCA_934403665.1 uncultured Clostridia bacterium
CGTCTGCCTTTGCCGCCAGCTTCACCGTAGGGGAGTCCGCACTTTTGTATTCCGGGAACTGTGCCTCCAGATCTTCCAATTCCCGATACAGCTTATCATATTCCATATCGGATATCTCGGGAGCATCCATATCATAATATAACCTGCTATGATACTTCAGCGTCTCTTCCAGCTCCCTCATGCGGGCTTCAAACATATCCATCTGACGGTTTCCTCCCCTCTTCTAAAAAACAACCTAACGTATATTATAGCCAAAAAATGAAGAAATAGCAACCATTTCCGTGAGATTCCCCCCTTTTTTTCAGACATCCGCTTGTATTTTATTTTATCAGTATCATTTTTTTGCAGAAGGGTTGACCTGCCCATCGTTTTCGTGTAAACTAAAACAAAATGAATGAGAACTGGAGGTTTGTGAATTGAAAAAAATCGGATTGCTGGGCACGGGCTTTATGGGTTCCACGCACAGCGAGGTTTATAAAATTCTCTGCACGCAGATGGACATTTGTGTGTTCGGTGTTTGTGATCTGAATCAGGAAAACGCTTCACGTGCCGCCCGGGTACATGGGGCAAAGATTTATGAATCGGCAGAAGAGTTGATCCGTGATCCGCAAATCGATGTCATCGACATCTGTCTGCCCACCTATCTCCACTATTCTTATGCAAAGCTGGCGATGGAGGTCGGAAAAGATGTTTTCATTGAAAAACCGGTGGTTCTTTCTGTAGAAGAAGGAAAAAAGCTGTTGGCACTGCAGGAAAAAACGCAATGTCGTGTGATGGTCGGTCAATGCATCCGGCTGTGGCCTTCCTATGTGTATTTGAAAGACAACATCGACAGCGGAAAATACGGTTCTTTGAAAAGTCTGGTCTTAAAGCGGGTTTCTCCCCGTCCATCCTGGGGATTTGAAAACTGGTATCAGGACAGAGCGAAATCCGGAGGCGCCGTCTTGGATCTTCAGATTCATGATCTGGACTTTATGCGCTATCTGTTCGGCGAACCGAAAGACTTTTATGCGGCCGGAACCATCGACCATGCGTTCGGTCTGTTTCATTATCCGAACGGTTTCACCGTTCAGATAGAAGGCGGATGGGATTTTCCGCCCTCCTTCCCCGTTTCGATGGAATATCGCGCTAATTTTGAAGAAGCGACCATCGAATTTCAGGGAGGCGCTGTGTGCGTCTATGAAAAAGACGGACGGCAGTTCCACGCGAATATCGATTCCGGCATCGACTGCGGCAACTGCTTTGGCACGGAAGTGGCTGACCTTGCCGGATATTATAAAGAATTAAAATATTTTTATGAATGTTTGTTGCAGGAAAAAGAAATTGTGATTGCCTCCTTAAAAGAAGGGGTGCAATCGATACAACTGGCTTACGAAGAAATTGCAAAGGGTGGATTTTAATGTATAACATTGCCGTTATCGGGTGCGGCTATATGGGGCAGACTCACTTGGAGGATATTTATTTGAGGGATAATATCAGCATTTACGGAGTCTGTGATTTAAACAAAGAGCGTGCTGAGTTTGCCGGAAAACGCTATCAGGCAAAGCACGTTTATACAGACGCAGAGGAGCTGATCCGGCAGAAGGAGGTGGACATTGTCATCATTGCCACCTATCCTTCTTCCCATATGTCTCTGTTAAAACTGTGCATTCAATACAACAAACATGTGATTTGTGAAAAACCAATTACCAACACGCTGGAGGAGGGCAAAAAATTCTTGCAGCTGGTGCAGGAAAACCCTCACTTGAAAATTCTGGTTGGTCACATTTTGCGGCACAATGACACCTATGAGAAAGTAGCCGAGCTGATTCGGGAAGGCGAAATCGGGAAACCGATTGTGATGCGTATGGTGCAAAATCATAACACACCGCAGTTCGACAAATATCTTTCCCTCATCCGGGAAACTTCTCCGATCATCGATTGCGGCGTACATTACGTTGATGTGATGCGCTGGTTTACAGGTGCGGAGATCGTCAATGTTTCCGGTGTCGGCGCACGAACCGAAGAAAGCGTTCCGTCAGATAAGTATAACTACGGGATGATGACCGTTACCCTGTCGGACGGTTCCACCGGTTTTTATGAGGCAGGATGGAGTCACACCATTGCGACAGATAACACCAAAGAGTTTATCGGTCCGAAGGGAAGAATCAAAATCACCTACCAAAAGGATCGCACCACCCATAAGGAAAACGGAAATCTGATTGAAATTTTCCGCTATCCCGAAAATGTCACGGAATTCGTCAATGTTCCTTATCATCTGAAGCCCACCGGCGCACAGCTGGATTATCTCATTCGCATGATTGAAGAGAATCTTCCTGCCAACCCAAGTATTGAGGAAGTGTATAAAAGCTTTGAAACAGTCTGCAAAGCAGATGAGAGCATCCGGCAAAATATGAACATCAGCAAACCTACATAAGAATCCGCAAAACAGATTTTCCAAAGCGATCGCTTACCTGAAAAAGCACAAAAAGCATACGAAATCTGCCGAAAAGCAGTTTCCGTATGCTTTATTTTTGTCCGGCCGCCTCAAAAACAGCTTAAGGCATTTTCACCTGTTTACCGCATCAATTCCTCATTTTCTTTGGTCAAAAGCTTGATTCGATGCACCGATTTATAGTCCATATGAAATCCGGGAATTGTTTTTTCAAAGGCTTTCAGAAGCAGATCCGGGTTCAGGTTTCTTTCACTGCCCGACGCCAGCTTCAGCCGCAGGATAAGACCTTTCTCCCCTTCTTCGACAGCAAAATCAAAGAGAAGCGGTTTGATATCCGTTTCTTTCATTCCTTTTTTGGTCTTCTTTTCCACAAGAATTTGTTCTTGATGCAGCAGTGCGAGAAGCGTTTCCTTAGACTGGTTGCACTGCAGAAGCACCTCATAAACCGCGGCATGCAATTCCTTAAACTTCGGAATCAGCTCATCCGTCACCTTCAATATTTTGATTCCCTGCGGCGCCGCCGCATTCAGTTTTTCTTTGATTTCATCAAGCGGTTTCTGCTCGTCCAGCTGGAACTCCGCATATTCCCCGTCGGAGGTCACCCCTACCGACAACGGCTGTGCAAACGTCAGAATAATATGCGGATTAAATCCCTGCGTATAGGAAATCGGCAACCCGCTTCGCATCAGCATGCGGTGAAAGGTGCGCATCAAGTCCAGATGAGAGACATACTTCACTTCATACCCTTTGGAAAATTTTATTCGAACCTGCATCATCGTTTGTTTCCCCCCTCATCGCAGAAGGCGAATTGCGTCATTCCGCATCCGCTGCATTTCTCCCGGCAATTCGGAGTCACCACAGCCTGTTTTGCTTTTTCGTTCTCTCTTTTCAGAAATTCTTTCGTTACCCCCACGTCAATAAAATCCCAGGGCAGATTTTCTTCATAGGAACGCTGGCGATGATTATAGAACGTATAATCCACGCCGTTTTCTTCAAAGGCTTCCATCCATTTATCATATTTAAAATGTTCCTGCCATCCGTCCAGCCGGCATCCCTTTCGATGAGCAGACAAAAGCACTTTCCCAAGCCGCCGGTCTCCCCGGGCAAAAACACCTTCCAAAATGGAAAGATTGGAATCGTGCCAATTGTATACAATCTTCTTGGAACGCATCTCACTGCGAAGCAGTTCCTGTTTTTCAATCAATTCTTCCATCGTATCCTGTCTTGCCCACATAAACGGCGTAAACGGCTTCGGAACAAAGGAGGAGGTGCTGACCGTGATCCGCAGTCCGCGGGGACGTTTTTCCGCCGGAACCTTATAATACTGATCCTGTGTTTTATAAGCCAGATCTTTAATACCCAGCACATCTTCCTGTGTCTCATAAGGAAGGCCAATCAT
>CAKRUL010000193.1 GCA_934403665.1 uncultured Clostridia bacterium
GAATTACCCTCTGCACCGCTGTCTGTGACAATGTTTTATACCGTGATTTCCAATTCTTTTATGAAAAATCTTATGTAAGAGCCATCTATGGAGTGAAATCTGTATTTTTGCAGTTCTTTTGCCTGCTGACCTTTCTGCCGTATCATGCTTATATCAGCATGGATGCAGCCGTCCGAACGATTTTCCGTCTTCTGTTCACGAGAAAACATATGCTGGAATGGACAACGGCGGAGGAAGCGGAACAAAACATGAAAGAGGACAGGCTGTCTTATTTCAAAAGAATGTGGTTTGCTGTTGCGAGCGGCTTGTTTCTGATTTTGTATCACAGCAATTTTCTCCTGTTTCTGACAGGCATACTCTTCTTTTTCAGTCCGGGAATCGCCTGTCGGTTAAGCCGTCCTTGCAAAGAAAAAAAAGGGCCTTTCCAAACAGAGGACATTGTCTTTTTAAGACGCTGCGCTTTTCGCATCTGGAGATTTTTTGACGATCTTGTCACAGAAGAAGAAAACTATCTTCCGCCGGATAACCTGCAAAATTCTCCTCCCAACGGAGTCGCGCACCGCACTTCTCCGACCAATATCGGTCTGTATCTGTTAAGTGTTCTGTCGGCTTGTGATTTCGGATATCTGACGACGGATAAAATGTATGAAAAAATTGCGAAAACATTGGATACCATTGATCGGTTGGAAACCTGCAACGGGCATCTGCTGAACTGGTATGATACAAGAACGCTGGAACCCTTGCGTCCGAAATATGTCTCAACGGTTGACAGCGGAAATTATGCTGCCTGCCTCATTGCACTGAAAGAAGGCCTGAAGGAGTATGCGAAAACCGATTCCTTCCATCCCTCGAATATCCAGGGACTGAAGGACGCTATATTGGAGGAAAAGGCGGAATATCGGGAGCTTCTTGACGATGTGTCGAATGAGACAGAGATGTTTCAGAAGCTGCACCTGCATTCGGACGAGTTTTCCAAGAATCCAACCATTCAAAAAATGCTTTCCATGTTTCGGGAGAAGCAAAACGTTTCCGCTGATGAGCTGATACAGAGAATTGAGCGGATGATTCAAATGGTTTCCTTCTCTTTCCTTTATGATGACAGAAAAGAACTTTTTTCCATCGGTTATCATGCGGAAGAGAAGAAACTCACCCCTTCCTATTATGATCTCCTCGCCAGCGAGGCAAGGCAGACAAGCTATATCGCTATAGCAAAAGGAGAGGTTGGAAAACGTCACTGGAGAAGGCTGGGCAGAAGCATGGCTCAGTTTGACAGTCACAGCGGACTGGTCTCTTGGACGGGGACGATGTTTGAATATCTGATGCCTTTGTTGCTGCAAAAAAGTGATAAAGGAAGCCTGCTGGACGAAACTTATCAATTCGCAGTGGATGCTCAAATGGAATATGCCGAAAAGAAACATGTTCCGTGGGGAATTTCCGAAAGCGGTTTCTATCGTTTCGATATTGACTTGAATTATCAGTATCAGGCTTTCGGTATCCCGGATAACGGTTTGAAAAGAGGTCTTGCGGAAGATACTGTGATTTCGCCCTATTCCAGTTTTCTTGCAATGATGGTGCGTCCGCATCACGCTTTGGCAAATTTGAAGCGGTTAAAAGAATTGGGCGCATTCCGAAAATACGGGTATATAGAAGCGTTGGATTTCACCGAAAACAGAGTGCAGGGAGAAAAGGCGTATGAAATGGTGGACAGTTATATGGCACACCATCAGGGAATGAGTTTTCTGGCATTAAACAATGTCCTGAACAGAGGAATTTTACAGGAACGTTTTATGCGGGATTCTGTCATGCACAGTGCACATGAACTTTTGGAGGAAAAGCTTGCAACCAATGTTGTCGTCACAAAAGAAGAAAAGGAATTTGTGGAACCGCTTCGCCCGACAGAACGAAAGACGGAAGAATGTATCCGAGGATTTTCGGATGAAAATTGTTATCCGCCGCGAATGCACATTCTGTCCAATGGAGCGCTGTGCTATGTGACCGCCGAGAACGGTTTGTCCTATTTAAAATGCAGAGATATTTATGTGAATCGCTTCCGAAAAAATCTTTACGGCAATCAGTACGGCGCATTCATCTATATCCGGGATCGCAGCGAACAGCTTTCTTACTCTGTAACTTCTTCTCCGTCCAAACAAATGCCGGAAACCTATAAAGTGGTTTTTTATCCGGAAAAAGCGGAGTTCCGCAGAAAAAATGCAAATCTCACGACTACGCTTGACGTCGCGCTGTCTGCGGAAAACAATGCTCTGCTGCAAACAGTCACACTGTTTAATCACAGTGAACAGGAAAAGGAAGTGGAGGTGACAAGCTATCTGGAACTGATTTTGTCCTCCCTTGCGCAGGATATGGCACATCCTGCCTTTAACAGTCTGTTTATCCGCACGTTTGAAAAGGAGGGGGCTCTGTTTGCCGTTCGCCGTCCGAGAGACGAAAAAGAGAGAGCGTGGTATGCCGCTCATGCGGTGGTCACAGACTTTATTCCGGAGGGGAAATTCTCTTATGAAACCGACCGATACCGCTTTTTGGGAAGAAAGCATACAACGCAAGATCCCAAGGGAATCCATCAGCCGCTCAGCAATACAACCGGTGCGGTCTTGGATCCGATCTTTTCGATTCGGATTTCATGCAAGCTGGCACCGAAAGAACAAAAGTGCATCTGTTTTATCACGGCGGCGGAGGACAGCATGTCGATGCTGGAACGCACTCTGCAGGATTTTCGCAGCTATGATGCGGTCAAAAGAATTTTGGCACATTCGCATCTTCACGGAAGGCAAAACCGTGTCCCGGCAGATCTCAAAGAGCAGGAAACTTATTTGAATCTGCTGAGTCATTTGTTTTATCCAAGCCCCAACAAATTGTACGATAAACGCCGAGGCATACAGAATACACTTGGAAATTCCGCTTTGTGGAAGTTCGGCATATCCGGCGACTTGCCGATTCTAACCGGTTTGATCCGGAAAGAGGAGGACTTTGCTTATGCACAGCAGCTCATAAAATGCCATGCATTTCTTACCTTCAAAGGCATGAAGCTTGACTTGCTTTTGCTGACAAAGGATGAGGACAGCTATCAGACGCCTGTCTTTCGTCAAACAAAAGAAATTTTGGAGAAAACCGCTTTCAGCGGCTTGATTGACTGCCCCGGAGGCATTTTTCTTCGCTCCTGGGAATCGATGACAGAAGCGGATCAGAACGCGGTGCTTGCAACCTCTGCCTTTGTGGTGGATCCTGAAAGGGGAAGCATCGTTACTCAGGTGCAGTCGGCGTTTTTACAATGGAATCATCCGATCTATTTCATTTCGAAAGAATCGGAAGACTCTCCGGAAGATTCCGAAAAGCTCCGTTTTTATAATGGCTACGGGGGCTTCAACGAGGAAAATGAGTATGTCATTTTGCTGAAAGACGGACAAGAGACGCCGCTGCCTTGGTGCAACGTGATTGCAAATCCACGGTTTGGATGCGTTGCCACCGAATCCGGCGGCGGATACACTTGGTCGGAGAACAGCCGCGAAAACAAGCTGACGCATTGGAGCAACGATCCCTTGACCGATTCTCTTTCGGAGGCTGTGTATCTGAAAGAAGGAAGCAATATTTTTTCGGTTTCACCCCATCCGGTGCGCAAGCGGAAAACATACAGAATCACACACGGCTTCGGCGATACGGTTTATCATTCTGTTCACGGGAATCTGCATTGCGAACAGACTGTGTTTGTGCCGCAGGGAAAGCCGATGAAGCTTACGAAGCTTCAATTGAAAAATGAAAGCGACGATTTGAAAAAAATTTCTTTGTTCTATTATGTGAAGCCGGTGATGGG
>CAKRUL010000194.1 GCA_934403665.1 uncultured Clostridia bacterium
GTATGCCACAGTGGGTCTGAAAAAGAACGGCACGGTTGTCTCCACGATTTCCGGAGTCGAGCATTATGATTTGTCCGGATTCACAAAAATCAAAAAAGCGGTGACTTCAAAAGACCACACCGTCGGCCTGAGAAAAGACGGCACCGTTGTCGCGACCGGAAACAATATCTATGGTCAGTGTGAGGTTTCCGGCTGGACAGACATCATCGCTGTGAAGGCAAACAAAAACCAGACCATCGGACTCAAAAAAGACGGCACTGTTGTCGCCGCCGGCGACAATCAATACGGTCAATGCAATGCGGACGCATTAAATCAATAGTAACATAAAAAGAGGAGTGTTGACAGAATGCTATTGGAACAGAATGATATTCTTGTCATGTGCGGGGACTCAGTTACCGATGCATGCAAAGAACTGCGAGAGGGGGAAACTTCCAACCAGGGTCTTGCCTGGGGAAGAGGGTATGTTTATTTCACGAAAACTCTTTTGGATGCCTATTATCCGGAATGGAATATCCGGGTGATCAATCAGGGAATCAACGGAAATACTTCCCGTCAGCTTCTGGCGCGGTTTGATGAGGACTGTGTGCAAAAAAATCCCGACTGGGTGACCATCATGATCGGCGTAAATGATGTCTGGAGGCAGTTGGAAAGCGTCCAGATCAAAGAACATCACGTTTTAATTGACGAGTATGAACAAAATCTCTGCCGTATGATTGAAAAACTGCAAGGCAAAACGAAAGGGATCATTCTCATGAAGCCTTTCTTTATGGAAACAAACCGGGAGGATTTGTTCCGCAAAATGATTGACCGTTACGGAGAATGTATGGCGCAGGTCGGCGCAAAATACGGCTGTCCGGTCATTGATACGCAGAAATGCTTCGATGAATATCTGGAAAAAGCATGGACCTATGCCCTCTCCAACGACCGGGTTCATCCGAACGGCACCGGTCATATGATTATTGCGAGAGCGCTGTTGAAACATCTCGGATTTGATTTTACACGTTAGCGCGTCAAACGCAAGAAAAATACTTGAAAAACAAAAAAAATATGATATAATTAAATACATATCAAGCGCAAAGGCTGCATGGATTTCTTTGCATGCCAAGAGCTTTTTAAGAGCAATGAAAAGATGAACATACGGAAAAAGCGCTATAAAACAGGAAGAGTAAGGAACGATTTGCTTTGACAGAGAAAAGGTGCCGTCGGCTGAAAGCACTTTTCAAAGAGTCCTCCTGAAGTTCGCCTGTACAGCTCCGCCTCTGAACGGGTTTTCCCAAATAAGACGCGGCGGTGAGAAACATCGTTAACAATGTTAAGTGCCGGCGGAAATCGCCGGAATTCGGGTGGTACCGCGAAACGATTTCGTCCCTTTTTCAGGGACGATTTTTTTATGCTTTCACGCTTTGCAAAGCCGCCAACCTCAAAAAACGGAAAGGATGATAGAAAATGAAAGAAGCTTTGATGCAAATCAAAGAAAAAGGCGTCGCGGAAATCAGTTCCGCTCAGTCTCTGAAAGATTTGGAAGCCACCAAGATCAAATACTTGGGAAAAAAGGGAGAACTGACCCAAATTTTAAAGGGAATGGGCAAGCTGACCGCAGAAGAACGTCCGATAATCGGCCAGGTTGCAAATGAAGTGCGCACCTTGCTGGAGGAAACCATTGCGAAAGAGATTTCCATTCTCAAAGAAAAAGCTATGCTGGAAAAACTGGAAGAGGAAAAGATTGACGTTTCCATGCCCGGCAAAATGCCGCGGAAAGGCGGACTTCATCCGCTGACTAAGGTTCTGCATGAATTGGAGGATATCTTTATCGGCATGGGCTTCTCCATTGCAGAAGGGCCGGAAGTGGAATATGATTATTATAACTTTGAAGCTTTGAACATACCGAAAGATCATCCCGCCCGTGACACACAAGATACGTTTTATATCTCCGACAATATTGTGCTGAGAACACAGACCTCCCCCATGCAAATCCGCACAATGGAAAAACAGCGCCCCCCTATCCGCGTCATCGCCCCGGGCAAAGTGTTCCGCTCCGATTCGGTGGATGCTACGCACTCTCCCGTCTTTCACCAAATTGAAGGCCTTGTGGTAGACAAGGGAATTACCATGGGAGATTTGAAGGGAACGTTGGAGCTGGTTGTCAAAAAGCTTTACGGCGAAGAGGCGAAAATTCGTTTCCGTCCGCATCACTTCCCGTTTACAGAACCCAGTGCAGAGGTGGATGTTTCCTGCTTTGTGTGCAAAGGGGAAGGCTGCCGCGTCTGCAAAGGTGAGGGCTGGATTGAAATCCTCGGTGCAGGTATGGTGCATCCCCAGGTTCTGCGGAATTGCAATATTGATCCGGAAGTTTACAGCGGTTTCGCATTCGGCATCGGACTGGAACGTTTGGTAATGAGAAGCTATGACATCGATGATCTGCGCCTGTTCTTCGAGAATGACGTCAGATTCCTGAAACAGTTTTAAGGAGGGATAGAGAATGAAAGTACCTATGAGTTGGTTGAATGAGTTCACCGATGTGAACGACATTCCCATGAAAGAATATATGCACGAACTGACTATGTCCGGCTCCAAAGTGGAAGGCTGTGATATGGTTTGCGGCGGAATCAGCAATGTTGTGATCGGAAAAATCGAAAAGATAGAGCCGCATCCGGACGCGGATAAACTGCGTATCTGTCAGGTGAACGTAGGAAAAGAAACCATTCAGATTGTCACCGGCGCCCCTAATGTGCAGGAAGGTGACGTTGTTCCGGTCGCTTTGGCAGGTTCTGTTTTAGCCGGCGGCGTCAAAATCAAAAAAGGAAAGCTGCGCGGTGTGGAGTCCGACGGAATGCTGTGCTCGGATGAGGAGCTCGGCGTCAATATCAATGACGAAAAAGCAACCGGCATCTGGATTCTGAATCCGGAACTCCCGATTGGTGAGGATGCCGTCAAGGCGCTCGGCTTAAAAGAGGATGTGGTGGAATTTGAAATCACCTCCAACCGTCCGGATTGCCTGAGCATTATCGGACTTGCCAGAGAAACTGCCGCTACCTTTCACCGCCCGTTTGCAATCAAAGAGCCGGTTTATCACGAAAACGGCGAGGACATTGACGATTACCTGAGCGTGTGCGTGGAAGACAATCAAAAATGTTACCGCTATGCGGCAAAAGTTGTGAAAAACGTCAAAATCAAACCCTCACCGGAGTGGATGCAGCGCAGACTGAATCGCGCCGGTGTGCGTGCCATTAACAATATCGTGGACATCACCAATTATGTCATGCTGGAATACGGTCAGCCCATGCATGCCTTCGATATCTCTTATCTGGAGGGCAATGAAATCAACGTCCGCTGCGCCAAAGACGGTGAAAAAATGATGACGCTGGATGGCATAGAACGCGAACTGACCCCCAATATGCTGGTGATCTGTGACAAGGAAAAACCCAACGCGATTGCCGGAGTGATGGGCGGTGAAAACAGCGGCGTGACCGACGCCACCAAAACCATTGTCTTTGAATCTGCAAACTTTCTGGGATCCTCCGTCCGGAAAACGGCGGTATCACTCGGAATGCGGACGGAATCTTCCGCGCGTTATGAAAAGGGACTGGACCCGGATATGGTTCTTCCGGCATTAAGCCGGGCGTTGGAATTGGTGGAACAGCTGGATGCCGGCGAAATTGTCGGCGGAATCATTGACATTCAAAAGATGGAAAAACCTCCGGTCACCCTGCCGCTGGAACCGGATAAAATCAATCGCTTCCTCGGAACGGAAATTCCGGAAGCAGAGATGATCAAAATTCTGGAAAGTTTGGAATTCAAAGTGGAAAACGGAATGATTGC
>CAKRUL010000195.1 GCA_934403665.1 uncultured Clostridia bacterium
GTGCAGGACCCCGTTTTTTCAGGAGTGCAGTCTGAAAAAGCGGAAACAGATTATGCTTTTCAAGGCCGGAATACTGAATTTTTAAAATGGTTCAAATTTGTCTGTACGGTGTACAGGTTAAACATTAGGAGGAATTGGCATGGCAAAGAACATTGCTAAAATCGTGCTGGTTGTGCTGATCATTGGGCTGCTTTCGTTTATTGCAGTCAATGGCCTTTCCTTGACAGCTGTTGGAATTCCCGTAGAATTTCACAGTGTTATGGATGGGGAGCATGGAATCAGAAAAGGGTTTGACTTAACCGGAGGATCGGTTATTGTTTATGAAGCAGAGGCTGAATCTGTTACAACGGAACAGTCTGATACGATTCGGGATATTATGCGCAAACGTTTGGATCGTTTAGGCTTTACCGAAGCAACCGTTGCAAAACAGGGCGAAAAACGCGTGGTCATAGAGATCCCGTCTGTTACCAATCCGGAGGAAGCAATCCGGACGCTCGGCAAAACAGCAAAACTGCATTTTGTGGACTCGGACGGTGTGGAGATTCTCACAGGCGATGATGTGAAAGATGCAAAAGCACAGTATGGAAAGCTTTCACAGAACGGCTCCAATGAGCACTTCGTGTCGCTGACTTTGAATTCTGCTGCACAGCAGAAGTTTTATGAAGCAACGACAAGAATGAGCCAAAAAGAAAGCGGTAAGAATTATATCAGCATTATGCTGGATGAAGACGAGTATTCCAGACCCAGCGTAAAAGAGCCGATTAATTCGGAAAGCTGTGTAATTTCGGGCGACTTTGACGCAGAATCCGCAAAGGAACTGGCAACCACCATCAAAGAAGGGCAGCTTCCCTTCAAGCTGAATGTTGTGGAAAGAAGAAGCTCCGGACCTTCTTTGGGTGACAATGCTTTAAGCACCAGCCTTTTTGCAGGTCTGATCGGACTTTTGATTATCCTGTTGTTTATGATTATTGTTTACCGTTTGCCAGGTGTTGTTGCGGCAATCTCTCTGATTGGATATGTCACGCTGGATGTACTTGTTCTTGCGCTGACCAGAGCAAATCTGAGTTTGCCGGGAATTGCCGGTATTATCCTGTCCATCGGTATGGCAGTGGATGCCAATGTTATCATTTTTGAACGTGTCAAGGATGAGCTTCGTTTGGGCAAGACTGTTGGTGCCGCTTTGAATGCAGGCTTCCACCGTGCTTTGGTTGCCATCATTGACGCGAACGTTACGACGGCGATTGCGGCGGTTGTGCTTTATATCTTTGGAACCGGTACCATCAAGGGCTTTGCAATCACATTAGGTCTTGGTATTATCGTAAGTATGTTCACGGCTATCGTACTGACCAAATTCCTGTTAAAGGCGTTCTTCGGACTGAATGTGAAGAACCGCTGGTTATACGGGCTGAGCAAGAAAAAAGACGAGGGCGGTGAAGAAAATGTTTGATATCATTCATGAGAAAAAAATATTTTTTACAATTCCGGCAATTATCATTTTGATCGGTATCATTTGTTTCGTTGCGTTTGGCGGCTTCAGCCTGGATATTGATTTTGCGGGCGGAACCGAAATGCTGATTGACACAAAGGCAGACTTTGATAAGGATGCAGTGACGAAGCTGGTGACGGATACCCTGGGCTTTGAGCCGAACAGCGTTCAGCAGTCGCTGATTCAGCCGACTGAGGTTACCATTAAGACAAAAACATTGAGCACAGAAGAAGCAGAAACGCTTTGGAATGCATTTAAATCCAAATACAATCTGGAAGATACGGACAGACTTTCCACGAACTCGGTTTCTCCGACAGTCGGGGGAGAGCTGGCACAGAGTGCCATTCTGGCAAGTATCATCACAGTTCTTTTGATGCTTGTTTATATCTCGTTCCGTTTTGAGTTTTTATCCGGTGTCTCTGCAATCGTTGCACTGACCCATGATACGTTGATTATCTTGTCGTTCTATGCGATTTTCCGCTTGCCGATTAATACAAACTTTATCGCATGTATTTTGACGATTTTGGGATATTCCATCAACAATACCATTGTTGTATTCGACCGTATCCGTGAAAACTGGAAATATGCGAGAAAAGAAGAATTTGGCGAAGTGGCAAACAAGAGTATCTGGCAGACCATGACGCGTTCTATCAATACAGCGTTCACGACTTTGGTGACGATTGTATGTCTGTATATTTTCGGTGTGGATGCCATCCGTGAATTTGCTTTGGCATTGATTGTAGGTATGGTAAGCGGTACCTATTCCTCCATCTTTATCGCAGCGCCGTTTTGGGATCTTATCCGCGGCAAGCAGAAGGCGGATTCCAAAAAAGCAAAGGCATAAGAATAAGACAATGCGATTCAGTCGTTCTGAATCGGAAAACATTGGTTTAGAAACAGCATTTCAGCTGATACTTTGTCATAAAAACGCCGTGTACGTTAGTATTACGGCGTTTCTGTTTTTCAGGAATTATAACAAGGAGAATACAAATGGAACCAAAGGATTTTTATCGGTATCTTTACCGGAAACTGAACAAAAGAACACCTCTCAGCACAGATTGCGGTATGCTTTGCGGAAATGCCTGTTGTGTGGACAGCGGGGAAGAACCTTTGGGAATGTATCTGTTTCCTTTTGAGGAGGAAGCCTTGCAGGGGGCGAAAAATCTGACCATTGAGGATTCGGATTTTCAGATCAACGAAAGACCTGTGAAAATCGCTTTCTGCGCTCCATATTGCAATCGAAAGGATCGCCCCTTAGCTTGCCGCATTTTCCCGCTGTTTCCCTATGTGGATAAGACGGGGTACATGCAGGTGATTGTGGATCCGAGAAGCAGAGAATGCTGTCCGCTTCATAAGCTGGAGCAAAATGAACTCTCTCCGAAGTTTGTGCGGGGCGTGAGGCATATTGCCAAATTGCTGATGCGTAATGAATCGACCCGTGAATTTCTTTATGAAACTTCACGTCTGATCGATGAGGAACTGGAGCTGCGCTGGCAATTTTTAGAAAGCAAAATTCCGTATTTACATTCGCTTTAAAATGTGCTACACTTAAATATGAATAAGTATCAAAAGGCAGAACCGTTTCAAAAAACGGAAAAGGCTGAAGATGGGAGCAGAATTCGTGCGTGTCATTTCCGGCTCCAAAAGGGGCACAAAACTTTTGTTTATAGAAAGTGAATCGGTGCGACCGACCACTGACCGGGTCAAAGAGGCCGTGTTTAACATCATTCAGTTTCATGTCAGGGGCACTGCGGTGCTGGATTTGTTTGCCGGATGCGGAGGTCTTGGCATCGAGGCGCTTTCACGGGGAGCGAAACACGCTGTTTTTGTGGATCATGGAAAAGAAACATTTTCGGTGTTACATAAAAATATAGAAAAGACAGGCTTTGGTGCACAAGCGGACTGTCGGCTTTCGGAAGCGGAAGCTTATCTGCGCACTGCCGGAGAAGCTTTTGATTTGATTTTTTTAGATCCGCCTTATCATAAAGGTCTTGCGGAGCGCGCGCTCCGATTGATCGACGCGCAGAAACGCTTGCATCCCGGCGGACGGATTGTGTTGGAATGTGATGGCGACGAAGAAATTCCCATTCCGGAATCTTTTGCCGTCACAAAGAAGGCGCAGTACGGACGGGTGAAAATCACAATACTGAAAATTAAGGAATGATAGAATGAAAATAGCGGTATATCCGGGGAGCTTTGATCCGATCACCAATGGACATTTGGACATTATCAAAAGAGCTTCCAAGGTGTTTGACAAGGTGATTGTCAGCGTTCTGGTCAACAGCAGCAAAACACCCTGTTTCGCGATGGAGGAGCGCAGAGCTTTGATTGAG
>CAKRUL010000196.1 GCA_934403665.1 uncultured Clostridia bacterium
GAAATACGCCGCTTTTGGAAATCCACTTTGTCTATCGGGGCAAAAAAAGAAGGATTTTTGCCAAAGCGGAAGCCTACAATTTAACAGGCAGCATTAAGGATCGTGTCGCCTTCTATATTTTAAAGAAGGCCTATCGGGAAGGAACCATCGCACCGGACGATCAGATTGCCGAAGCGACCAGCGGCAACACCGGGATTGCCTTCTCCGCCCTGGGAAGTTATCTGGGGCACAAAGTGATTATTTACATGCCGGACTGGATGAGCCGCGAACGAATTACGCTGATGCAAAGCTATGGCGCGGAAGTGCGGTTGGTTTCACGGGAAGAAGGCGGTTTTCTCGGCTCGATCCGCATGACGGAAGAACTCGCCGAAAAAGGCGGCGTTTTTTTGCCTCGTCAATTTTCCAACAACGACAATGTGGAAGCGCATTATGACACCACAGGTTCGGAAATTGCCCGTCAGCTCGATGCCCTCGGATGGAAGGCGGACGGTTTTGTGGCAGGAGTCGGAACCGGCGGCACCGTTATGGGAATCGGCAAGCGCCTGAAAGAATACAATCCTGCTTTTCGCGCTTTTCCGCTGGAACCGTTAAACTCTCCGACCCTCTCCACGGGTTATAAAGTAGGAAAACACCGGATTCAGGGAATTTCAGACGAATTCATTCCAAGCATTCTGAAACTGGAGGAGCTCAGCGATGTCGTGTCGGTAGACGACGGCGACTCGATTGTGATGGCGAGAATGCTCTCGGAAAAACTGGGAATCGGCGTCGGTGTCTCCTCCGGTGCGAATTTTATCGGAAGCATCATGGCACAGGATAAAATCGGCGAAGATTGTATTATGACCACGGTTTTTGCCGATGACAACAAAAAATATCTTTCGACCGATTATTCCGATCCGCAGGAAATCAAAGATTCCTTTCTCACAAAGCATCTGGAACTGACCAAAATGATTGTGCACCGGTAAAACGGGAATGCTATCAAAAACGGAGCCAAAGGAAGAAAATAAAAAATTTCTTGCTTTGACTCCGTTTGTTTGTTCGGAACATTTTTGGTTCCTATTTTGTCAATTTGTCCATCAGCTTCATCAACTCATCCATTTTTTGCTCCACATCGCCGCTTTCCATCGCCTCTTTGACGCAATGTCCCATGTGTGCATGGAGAATTTCCTTATTGATTTTTTTCAAAATGGACTGCGTTGCCATCAGCTGATTGGAAATATCGATGCAATAGCGATCCTCTTCCACCATTTTCAGAATTCCATCCAATTGTCCGCGAGCCGTTTTTAAAAGAGTGGAAATCTTTTTCTTGTCTGCTCTCATTGTTCTGTCCTGATTTCTTTCACAGAATAACCGGCGTCGGTGACCGCTTGAATCAGCACCTCATCGGAAACCGGCTGACGCAGAGTCACCACTGCCGTCTGATTCTCCAAAGAAACCTTTGCGCTGACCCCGTCCAGCGCATTTAAAGCCGCCTCCACTCTTCCGGTGCAGTGAGAACAGCTCATCCCTTCAATCATTAATCTCTTTTCCATAACATTTTCTCCTCCGTTTTCTTGTGTTTCATATTCTGTGCGAAACAGTTTTAAGCGCAGCGCATTCAGCACAACGCAAACCGAGCTTAAGCTCATCGCAGCGGCGCCGAACATCGGATTCAGCTTCCATCTGAGGAAATGATAAAAAACGCCTGCCGCCAGCGGAATTCCAAGGCTGTTATAGATCAAGGCCCAGAATAAATTTTCCTTGATGTTGCGAATCACCGCTTTGCTCAGCCGAACTGCCGTCACCGCCTCCAGCAAATCGCTTTTCATCAGAACGATGTCTGCGGACTCGATGGCAATATCGGTTCCGGCACCAATGGCAATGCCGACATCGGCGCGCGCCAGCGCAGGGGCATCATTGATTCCGTCCCCCACCATGGCAACTGTTTTTCCTTCTGCCTGCAGCTTCCGGATTTCTGCTTCCTTGTCCTGCGGCATGACCCCGGCAATCACATGCGGAATGCCGACTTGCTTTTGAATCGCTTTGGCAGTCCGTTCGTTATCCCCGGTCAGCATCACAACGTCAATTCCCATCTTCCGCAATTCCGAGACGGCTTGTGCACTGGTTTTCTTGACCACGTCTGCGGCAGCAATGACGCCGAGCAAGGTCTTTTCTTCCGCAAAAAACAAAGGGGTTTTTCCTTCATCCGACAATTTCTGCGCTTTTTCTGCCCAGGTTTCGACCGCAATCCCGTTTTCCTGCAACAGAGCCGTATTTCCCGCGCAATAGTGTTTTCCTGCGATTTCTGCCCGGATTCCACGCCCCGGAACAGAGACAAAGTTCTTTGCAGGAAGCGGAGAAATGTTTTGTTCCTCCGCTTTCTTTAAAATCGCTTCCGCCAACGGATGCTCGGAGTGTTTTTCCAAGGAAGCGGCAATCGTCAAAAGCCGTTCGCCTTCTATCTGCTCCGCCGGCAGAAGATCGGTCACCTGCGGCTTTCCTTCTGTGACGGTTCCCGTTTTGTCCAGCACCATGGTATTGATATGATGCGCCGTCTCCAATGCCTCTGCCGATTTCACAAGAATACCGTTCTCCGCTCCTTTTCCTGTTCCAACCATGATCGCAGTCGGCGTGGCAAGTCCAAGCGCACAAGGGCAGGAAATGACAAGCACGGCAATGCCGATGGACATCGCAAATTCAAAGGAATAGCCCAAAAGAAGCCACACGAAAAACGCAATCAGCGAAATGCTGATGACCGTCGGGACAAATACCCGGCTGACCTGATCTGCCAGCTTGGCAATCGGCGCTTTGGAGGCGCTTGCCTCCTCCACCAGCTGAATAATTTGTGACAAAACCATATCCTTGCCGACCTTCACGGCGCGGCATTTAAAAAATCCGTTTTTGTTCAGGCTGGCTCCGGTGACCGGATCCCCCACATTTTTCTCCACCGGAATGCTTTCTCCCGTCAAGGCAGATTCGTCAACCGAGGTACTTCCCTCGGTAAGAATTCCGTCCACCGGAATACTTTGCCCCGGTTTTACGATCACAATATCACCAATCTGCACCTGCTCGACCGGTATTTCCTTCTCACCGTCCGGCGTTTCAATCCAGGCTATTTTCGGTGCCAGATTCATCAGCTTGGTGATGGCTTCGGAAGTCTTTCCCTTGGAACGTGCCTCCAGATATTTGCCGAGCGTGATCAGGGTAAGAATCATAGCGGCGGTCTCAAAGTAAACGTCCATTGCATATTGATGAACCGTTTCCATCTCTCCGTGTCCCAAGCCGTATGCAATCCGGTAAATGGCAAAAACACCATAGACAATCGCCGCCGAAGAACCGATCGCGATCAGCGAATCCATGTTGGGGGCACGTTTCCACAATGTTTTAAAGCCGTTGGTGAAATATTTTTTATTCACCGCCACGATGGGAAGACAAAGCAAAAATTGCGTGAATACAAAAATAAGAGCATTCTCATGCGCTGTAAAAATCTGCGGCAGCGGCCAGTTCATCATATGCCCCATCGAGAGATAGAACAGCGGAATCATAAAAACGAAGGAAACAATCAGCCGAAACTTCATGGCATCCGCCGCTTGATTAGCAGCCGCAGCCGGTTTCTCCGCTCCGGACGCTTCCCTCCGGTGAAGCGATGCACCATAGCCTGCATTTTCAACCGCTTTTATAATCTGTGCGGAAGTCAGCAGTTTTTCGTCATACTCCACCTTCATTTGATTTGCCAGCAGATTCACCTGAACGGACGAAACGCCCTCCAGCTTGCCTACACTCTTTTCCACATGGGCAGAGCATGCAGAACAGGTC
>CAKRUL010000197.1 GCA_934403665.1 uncultured Clostridia bacterium
CACGATATGTATCTGTTTTTAAGCGTTTTACATATCCAAAATGTGTCAAAGTGATGACGACATCTTCCTCGTCAATCAAATCTTCCATATCGATTTCGGAATAGTCAAAGGAAATGGAAGTTCTTCTTTCATCTCCATACTTATCCTTGATTTCGGTCAGTTCATTTTTGATGATTTCAAGAACCATTCCTTCATCCGACAAAATTTTCTTGTAATACGCAATTTTTTCTTCCAGCTCTGCGTACTCTTGATCAATCTTATCCCGTTCCAGTCCCTGTAATCTTGCCAAACGCATATCCAGAATTGCCTGAGACTGAATTTCACTCAAGCCGAACCGTTCACAGAGTTTTTCTTTTGCGTCGTTATAACTGCTTCGAATCACCCGGATAATCTCATCGATATTATCCAAAGCAATTCGCAAGCCTTCCAAAATATGTGCTCTTGCCTCTGCTTTTCTCAAATCAAATTTGGTTCTTCTGACAATAACATCTTCCTGGAATTTAAGATAATGCTGAAGAACTTCCTTCAAATTCAAGATTGCCGGTTTATTATCCACCAATGCAAGCATGATGACCCCAAAGGTTTCCTGCATCTGTGTAAATTTATACAGATTATTTAAAACAATGCTGGCATTTGCATCTCTTTTTAATTCTATGACAATCCGCATCCCATCACGGTCGGATTCATCTCTCAAATCAGAAATACCTTCCAGTCGTTTTTCTTTTACCAAATCCGCAATTTTCTCAATCAGACGCGCTTTGTTTACCTGATAGGGGATTTCAGTCACTACAATTTTCTGACGATTTCCGTCCTCCTCAATTTCCGCTTTTGCACGGATGATAATTTTTCCCCGTCCGGTATTATATGCACTGCGAATTCCGCTCATTCCCATAATGACGCCGCTGGTAGGGAAGTCCGGTCCCTTGATATATTCCATCAACTCTTCAATTGTAATCTCCGGATGATCAATCAAAGCAATCACGCCATCAATCACTTCTTTTAAATTGTGAGGAGGAATGTTGGTTGCCATTCCCACCGCAATTCCGGAAGAACCATTTACAAGAAGTTGAGGAAACCGAGCCGGAAGAACAACAGGTTCTTTCAGTCTTTCATCATAGTTCGGAGTGAAATCAACTGTTTCTTTTTCGATATCCCGAAGCATTTGCACGCTCAGCTTTGCCATTTTGGACTCGGTATAACGATATGCAGCAGCCGGATCTCCGTCTACCGAACCAAAGTTTCCGTGTCCGTCAACAAGCGGATAACGCAAAGAGAAATCCTGTGCCATACGCACCATACTGTCATATACTGCGGCATCTCCGTGAGGATGATATTTTCCCAACACATCACCCACAGTGGTGGCACATTTCCGATATCCTTTGTCCGGATACAGTCCGCTTTCATGCATTGTATATAAAATTCTTCTATGTACCGGTTTTAAACCATCTCTGACATCGGGAAGCGCACGGCTGACAATAACGCTCATGGCATAGTCGATATAGGATTTTTTCATTTCTTTGACGATTTCAACCGGAACAATCTTTTGATTTTCAAATTCACTCATGAAATACCCTCCAAATTTCGAGAAAATGTTTCATATGAAACATAGAATCTTTTTCCAGAATTTTAATTTGTTTCTTTATCACACATCCAAATTCTTTACATACTTCGCATTTGTGACAATGAATTCTCTTCTGGGTTCCACTTCTTCCCCCATCAAAATGGTAAAGATGCGGTCTGCCTCCACGGCATCTTCCAATTCCACTTTCAAAATGATTCTGGTTTCCGGATTCATGGTGGTTTCCCAAAGCTGTTCCGGATTCATCTCTCCAAGACCTTTATAACGCTGAACGGGAACGTTCTGATCTTTTCCCACTTCCTCCAAAATTTTTTGAAGATCTGCATCGCTGTAAGCATAATATTCTTTTTTATTTTTGGTGACTTTGAACAGAGGAGGCTGTGCAATATAAACATGTCCTTTTTCCACAAGAGGTCTCATATAACGGAAAAAGAAAGTTAACAGCAGTGTTCTGATATGAGATCCGTCTACATCGGCATCGGCCATAATAATAATTTTCCCGTATCTCAGCTTTTCAAGATCAAATTCATCACCGATTCCGGCGCCCAATGCCGTGATGACCGGCATCAGTTTATCATTTCCGATTACTCTGTCGAGTCTGGCTTTTTCCACATTGAGCATCTTTCCCCAAAGAGGAAGAATTGCTTGATATTCCCGATTTCTTCCTTGCTTTGCACTTCCTCCTGCGGAGTCTCCCTCGACGATATAAATTTCCGTCATGGTGGTATCTTTAGAGGAGCAATCCGCAAGCTTTCCGGGCAGGGTAGAAGATTCCAATGCAGATTTTCTTCTGGTCAGTTCTCTGGCTTTTCTTGCCGCTTCTCTTGCTCTTGATGCGGTCATCGCCTTATCGATAATAATTCTGGCAACCTGCGGATTTTCCTGTAAAAAGTCTCCGAATTTTTCAGAGATCATCGTTTCCACAACACCGCGCACTTCACTGTTTCCGAGTTTTGTCTTTGTCTGTCCTTCAAACTGAGCTTCGATGACCTTCACACTGATAATTGCGGAAATACCTTCTCTGGTATCATCCCCGCTTAATGCTTTATCGCTTTCTTTCAAGATTCCGCTTTTTTTTGCGTAATCATTTAATGTTCTGGTCAAAGCGGATTTAAAGCCGGTTTCATGCATACCGCCTTCTGTTGTATGAATATTATTCGCAAAGCTGATAATATTTTCCGTATAAGAATCGGTATACTGCATGGCTATTTCTACATAGGTGCTGTCCTTTTCATACTCCACATAAATCACATCGGGATGCAGAGGTGTTTTGGACTGATTGATATATTTTACATATTCTATGATTCCGCCGTCATATTTCATCGTATTGACGACAGGCTCTTCCTCTCTTAAATCTGTAAAAGTAATGCGGATTCCTTTGTTCAGAAAAGCCTGCTCTCTCAATCGTGCAAGCAATGTATCATATTCATAGTTCGTGTCTTCAAAAATTTCAGGATCTGCCATAAAGGTAACGGTCGTTCCTGTCCGATCCGTATCTCCAATCACCTCTAAGGGGCCGGTTGCGTTTCCATGTTCATATCTCTGATGATGAATATGCTTTCCGTCGTATACTGTTACCTCCAGATAGGTGGAAAGAGCATTGACGACAGAAGCGCCGACTCCATGCAAACCGCCGGATACTTTATATCCGTCTCCTCCGAATTTTCCTCCTGCATGCAGAATGGTAAAAACAACTTCTACAGCCGTTTTTCCCGTTTTTTCCTGTATTCCTACAGGAATACCCCGTCCGTTATCAGATACCGTAACGGAATTATCTTTATTGATTGTTACCTCGATGTGCGTACAATATCCTGCCAGTGCTTCATCGATACTATTGTCTACAATTTCATATACCAGATGATGCAGACCGCGGATGGAGGTGCTTCCTATATACATACCCGGTCTTTTCCGGACAGCCTCCAGTCCTTCCAATACCTGAATCTGACTGGCATCATAAGTATTTTTCACCTCGGTATCATATACATGTTCCTTCTGTTCCATTTTCTTTAGCCTCCCATACAGATTTCTGAAAGAGGTTCTCTTTCGGATTCACAAAGATTTTTTATTTTTACAAAATTTCTTTATAAACTTAAATATCCTTTGTTTTTTTGTAATGCCCGTTTCGCTAAGGTTGCGCTGGAAATTGCAGAAATATAAATTTTTTCTTCTTTTTCGTTTTTTACCACAATAAAAG
>CAKRUL010000198.1 GCA_934403665.1 uncultured Clostridia bacterium
ATATATATTCAGTGACATACAAAGGAGAAGAAATTTATGAAGGCAATGGTAGTTATACCGGCTTACAATGAAGAAAAAAGTATCTATGATGTTGTTAAGCGTGTGCAAAACTGCGGGCTGAAAATAGATGTCATTGTTGTCAATGACGGCTCATCCGACCGAACCGGAGAAGAGGCGCGCCGCGCCGGTGCGATTGTTGTTAATCTGCCTTTGAACGTGGGCATCGGCGGTGCTGTTCAAACCGGATATCTTTATGCAGTATCTCACAACTATGACGCAGTGGTGCAGATTGACGGAGACGGACAGCATAATCCGGTTGATCTGCCTTTGTTGCTTGAAAAATTACAAAGCGGAGAGGCGGATATGGTGATCGGCTCCCGTTTTGTGGAACCATCCGCTTATCAGCCCGGATTTTTCCGGAATCTGGGGATTCATTTTTTTGCACGGCTGGTTTCCCTGTTGACCGGAGAACGGTTTACCGACACCACATCGGGATACCGGGCGGTGAACCGCAAGGTGATCGAACTCTTTGCCCATTATTATCCAAGCGATTATCCCGAACCGGAAACCATTGTGTATCTGAAGCGGCACGGCATGAAAATGAAAGAGATTCCGACCTTAATGAACGAGAGGGAAACCGGGAAATCCTCCATCACGCCGCTGAAATCGGTTTATTATATGATCAAGGTGACCTTTTGTCTGCTTCTGCAGCAGCGGAGAGGAGCGTAAGAGATGTCTATTTATATGATTTCTTTTTTGGTTTCTGTTTTATTTCTGGTGATTACTCTGTATTTTTTCAAAAACAGAAAGCTGGATTTTTGTTACTGTATTTTTTTTATTTTGCTGAGCGTTGTGCTGATGATTATCAGCTTTAATGTGGAATGGGTGGAGAATGCGGCGAAGCTTTTGGGTGTTTTCTATGCGCCCGCTTTGCTGTTTGCCTTCGCTTTGGTATTTATTCTTTCAGTGATTGTCTATCTCGCCGTTTTTATCACGAATATGACAAAACGCGTGACACGTTTGAATCAGGAGATTGCGATTTTGAAAGAAAAACTGGAAACGTATGAGGAGGATCATTCGGATGAAACTCATTGATTTTGGGCTGATTTTTACAAATATCATTTTGCTGGTGACGGGACAGACATTGTTCAAAATCGGTCTGGCAAAAGTTCCTTTCTCTCTGGGGAATCTGTTTAAAATCATCTTTCAGCCCTATGTGTTTGTCGGGCTGATTATCTATGTTGTTGCAACCGTCATTTGGTTTTATGTGCTGACTCGTGTCAATCTTTCCCTGGCTTATCCGATTCAAAGCCTGTGCTATGTTCTGGCGGCATTTGTGGGAATGTTCGTTTTTCAGGAAGTGATTCCGCCCACACGATGGATTGGGATCTGCCTGATTGTGATCGGTGCGGGATTTGTGGCTTTCAAATAATCGCTGAAAAGCGCAGAACACCGGCGTTATTTCAGTTGTTCGACAGTGATTTTAAAAAGGAGGCGGACAATGTTTCGCATAACAGACGAAAAAAGATGGGTGAAGATTACACTGATGGTGCTTTTGGCAGTTTTTTTTGCCTTGTGTATTTCCAGCTATCTGATATACGGCGACAGCACTTTGCTGGGCAGTTTTGACAAGATGGACAATGACGATGTCAAGTATTTGCGAAGTGCCTGGACCTTGTTGGAGACCGGGCGGTTTACCTATCTGTATCCGGAGCGGGACACGGTTTTTATCATGCCGGGTTTGACGGCCGTTCTGGCGTTCTTCGTGAAGCTGTTCGGGAGGTATCCCATTTTGCCGTTCAAGATTTTTCAAGGGATGCTGATGACCTTTGGTTTGTATGTTTTCTTTTTGATTGCCCGCAGGATTTTTCATGCAAAGGCCGGGCTGATCGGAGTCGGGCTGATGATTCTGTATCTGCCCAATATTTATGTCACCAATCTGCTGATGACGGAAACGATTTTCGCTGTTTTGTTTCTGCTGTTGTTTTATACTGCTATGTACGCAATCGAGACAAAGCAGATGCGTTATTATATCGGGGGCGGCATTCTGCTTGGAGGAATGGTTTTGTTTCGTCCCACGATTCTGCCGTTTCCTGCTGTTATTTTTTGTGTTTGGCTGATCAAAAAATATAAGGTCAGGGAAATGGTGCGGTTCGGCGTCCCCGTCATTTTGATTGTCTGTGCGATGCTTTCACCATGGTGGATACGGAATTACGTGCTGTTTGACCGTTTCATTCCGCTCACACTGGCAAGCGGCAATCCGATGCTGCAGGGGGCGTTTATCCATTATGACCAGAGCGTGAAGGTGACCGAAGGGATCGATTATTATAATATCATCAAGCAAACGCGTCCCGATATTGATTTGGAACGTTTCGGGAAGGATGAAATTGTGATGGATGCAGTGGAACGTGAGATGGTCAATATCCGTTTCCGTGAGGCTATGATGAAAGATCCGGGGCCGTATATCAAATGGTATACCTTGGGGAAAACATATGAAAACTTTAAACAGCCGTTTTTGTGGAAGGCGCTTTTCGGCGTTTCTCTGCGACGGAATGTGGTGTATCATTGGATTCTGCTGCTTTCTGGAATCGCCGGATTCTTGCTGTTTGCTCTGTTGCAGAGGAAACAGAAAAAACCTTATTTTTGGATGCTGTTGCTTTCTGTCTTGTATTTCAACGGGTCGCATCTGCCGTTTTATTGCTTTGCAAGATACGTTTATCCGATTATGCCGCTGGTGATTATGTGTTCGGCTTATCTGCTTTATCAGACGGGGGCGGCAATCGGAATGGCGGGAAAGAAACTGCGCCTGTGGAAAAGCTATTGATTTATGAGCGAAATATTGTTAAAATAAAAGAGGAGGAATCGGAGCATGAGAAGACATGCCGCCGATGAAAGTAGGACGAGGAGGAAAAAATGAATTATTTTAATGAAAAAGTGGAACGGATGGATCGGGAGGAACTGAAGAAACTTCAGCTGGAACGGCTGAAAAAAACGGTGGAGCGCTGTTACTATAACGTTCCTTTTTATAAGGAGAAGCTGGACAGTGTTGGCATGACGCCGGAAAAATTTACTTCATTGGAGGACTTGAAGGAAATTCCGTTTACCACAAAAGCGGACATTCGTGATCATTATCCCTATGGACTTTTCGCTGCGCCGATGAAAGAGATTGTGCGTTTGCATGCATCCAGCGGAACCACCGGGAAACCCACTGTGGTAGGATATACCCGAAATGATTTGAAGATGTGGGCGGAGGCAATGTCCCGTCTTTTGGTTGCGGCAGGTCTCACAGAGGATGACATTGTTCAGGTTTCTTTTGGATACGGTTTGTTTACCGGTGCATTCGGTCTGCATTACGGTATTGAGAATGTAGGTGCTACGGTTGTGCCGACTTCCAGCGGAAATACTGAAAAACAAGTGATGCTGATGAAGGACTTTGGGACAACCGCTTTGGTTGGAACTCCTTCTTATGCGATACATATGGCAGAAGTGGCAGAGCAGATGGGCGTGAAGAAAGAGGACTTGAAACTGAGACTCGGATTCTTCGGCGCTGAGGCTTCCACGGAAGAAATGCGCGCAGAGTTGGAAAAACGCTGGGGCATTTTGGCAACGGAAAACTATGGCATGAGCGAGCTTGTCGGTCCCGGTGTGGCAGGCGAATGTATCTATAAAAAAGGAATGCATATTAATGAGGATCTCTTTATTCCGGAAATTATAGATCCTGCAACGGGAGAAGTGCTGCCGTACGGCGAAAAGGGAGAAGTG
>CAKRUL010000199.1 GCA_934403665.1 uncultured Clostridia bacterium
GCGACAGCTGAAGAAAAGAAATCTGTCGTTGCATCTAAAAAACAGGAGTTGGATGCACAATCTCAGGAGAAAAAGGACTTAATTGATAAAGAAAACGGGAACATCGAAGCGGCGAAAGCGCGTCTTGCCGAGATTGAAGCCGAGGAAGAGCGCACCCGGAGAGAAATTGCTGCCAGAGAGGCGGAAGAACGCCGGAAGGCAGAAGAAGCCGCCAGAAGAAACGGGACAAAGTACACACCGGTGGTTTATAACGCCAGCGGAATGATATGGCCGGTTCCCTCCTGCCATATTGTCACGTCGGAATATAAGATGCGGCTTCATCCCGTTACCGGACAGTATAAATTGCATACGGGAATGGATATCGGCTGCGGAACCGGCTCTGCTGTGGTTGCGGCACAGTCAGGCACCGTCATCAAGGCAAATTATAACGTTGCTTATGGGAACCATGTGGTCATCAGCCACGGAAACGGTGTCTCTACGTTATATGCCCATAATTCCAGCTTACTGGTCAGCGTAGGGCAGACGGTAAAGCAGGGGCAAACAATTGCAAGATCCGGGAATACCGGCTATTCCACGGGACCGCATATGCATTTTGAGGTCTTGATTAACGGAAGTCCAGTGAATCCAAGGGGTTATGTAAGCCCGTAATCAGTAAGGAGATGACAGCATTTGCAGAACGAAGAGAATAGCGAAATTTCACAGGTTTTACCCCGAAAAAGGACAAGGCGGAAACGGTTGGTTCAGACGGTTTCTGTTGTTCTGATTTTTACAGTCGGCTTTTTGAGCGGCAATTGGGTTAAAAACATGTCCGTTGAAGGGCTCGATGTCACTCTTTTGAATAAGCTGAAAAGTCGGATTGATCATAATTATTATAAAGCATACAATTCTGAAAAAGTGCAGGATATGACGCTTGCCGGCATGGTGGCAGGCCTTAATGACCCTTATTCCTATTATCTTCCCGAGGTCGCACAGGAGGATTTTGACGAGAGTGTTACGGGGAGTTATGTAGGCATCGGCGTCACCATATCCCCTGACGAAAAGGATTACAGCATTAAAGTGGTTTCTCCTATGGATGGTTCTCCTGCAGCGAAGGCAGGCATTCAGGCCGGAGATAAAATCATTCAAATCAACGGCGAGGCTTATACCTATGAGCGCATCGAGGATGCGTTAAAACAGATGCGAGGCAAAGCGGGAGAAAAGGTTACGCTGGAAATCGCACGCGAGGGCACAGATGATTTCACGGTAGAGGTGGAAAAAGCGAAAATCGAAACACCGAGTGTAGATGCAAAAAAAATCGATGATAATATCGCGTATGTTCGGATATCCAGATTTGACATGACTACTTATGACGATATGCTGGAAGCGCTGAATGAAATTGGGGTTGCAGGGACGAACGGCATGATTATGGATCTGCGCAACAACGGCGGCGGCGTGGTTGATGTTGCGGCAGATATTGCAGATTCCTTTTTGGAGGAAGGCAATATTGTGACGTTAAAATGCAAGAATCAGCCGGACAAAGCTTACAGCGCCAAAAAAGGCGTTCTGAAGGTGAAAACGCCGATTGTGATTTTAGTGAACGGCTCTTCTGCTTCTGCCAGCGAAATTTTGTCTGCAGCGCTTCAGGAAAACGGAAAAGCGATTCTGGTGGGCGAAAAAACGTATGGAAAAGGTGTCGTGAATCAAAAATTCAAACTGACGGACAAGACAAGCGTTGTATTGACCGTGGGCGAATATTTTACTCCTACCGGCAAAAACATACATGGGGTAGGAATTGAACCTGATGTGGAGGTTCAAATGTCCAAGGAGTTGAAGGCAAAACTCACAACTCTTTCCGTTCATGAGGACGTCCAGTTGCTGGAAGCAATCAATCAAGTAAAAAAAGTGAGGTAACCCCATGCAGATAGGCAGTTTTTCTTTGATTAAAGAATTGAATACTTCGGTGATACTCAACACCATTCGGGATAATAAAAGCATTTCGCGTGCTGAGATTGCGAAGATTACCGGTCTGACACCGGCAACTGTCACCAATATCACCGGGGAGTTGATCGTGAAACACTTGATTGTGGAGACTACTCTGGGCAAATCCAGCGGCGGAAGGAAACCGGTCATGCTGGAGCTGAACACGAAAGGGTTTAATACAATCGGCGTATTTATCGGCTCTAAATACATTGATATTTCTATCTCTGATTTGGGTGCGAACATTATTGATACCGCCTTTTCCGAGGTCAACGAATCGATGGTTTCGGAAGAGGTCATTGCGCAGGTGATTGACGGTATTAAAAAAGTCAGGAAAAAGGCAAATAAAAAAATCCTCGGGATTGGTGTGGGAGTGCATGGACTGGTGCGCTCCAAAGAGGGGGTGTCTGTTCTTGCACCGAATTTAGGATGGGAGAATGTGCGGATCAAGGATTTGCTGGAGAGTGAGTTCAACCTTCCCGTCTTTGTTGATAACGACGTCAAAACAATGACGTTGGGGGAAAAATGGTTTGGTGCCGGAAGAGATGCCGATGATTTTGTCATGTTATACACAGGTTATGGAATCGGAGCTTCCCTGGTTACCAACGGTCAAATTTACCGAGGGGCATTGAATTATGCCTGTGAGATAGGGCATACCACCATTGAAGCGGAAGGACCGCTCTGTTCCTGCGGCAACAGGGGCTGTTTTCAAATGCTTGCCTCGGAGTTTGCACTTTTGCAGCAAATCAAGGAAAACGGATATGACAAACGGTATTTTGACGGTGAGAAAATCGATGTGGAAGAAGTGATTGACAAGGCGCTTGCCGGCAACGAGGATTTAATGGCTCTTTTGAAAAAACAGGCATATTATATAGGAATCGGCCTGGCAAACATCATCAACACCTTCAACCCTTCCATGATTATCTTAAACGGATTTATCACCAGAACAGGCGGAGTTCTGATGCCGGAAATTTTGAAACAGGTTCAGCTTCGAAGTCTGAAATATATGCAGAGTGAAGTGAACATTATTTTTTCACCTCTGGGAAGAGATGCAGTGTTTAAAGGGGCTGTTTCTCTTGTGCTTTCCGGAATCTTTGAAAATCCATGGCATTTCTTCGGAGAGTAAGTATGGAACGACAGGAAACACGCATCAAAACACGTGCGAAAATCAATTTAACATTGGATATTGTGGGAAAATTGCCGAATGGTTATCATGAACTGCGCATGGTTATGCATTCTCTCAATATCTATGATGAGATTTTTATCAAGCCGAACGGCACAAAGGAATGCAAGGTTCAAACGAACTTGAGGTATCTTCCTTGTGACGGACGCAATATTGCCGTGAAATCAGTACGGGCATTTTATGAGGCTTCCGGGATCGCTCCGGAGGGGTTTGATATCCGAATTCAAAAAGTGATCCCTGTCGCTGCCGGATTGGCCGGCGGCAGTTCAAATGCGGCAGGCATCCTCCGGTTTTTGAATCAGCGATATGAACAGTTTTTTTCGCAGGAACAGCTTCAGGAGGTAGGAAAGTCTATTGGCGCTGATGTGCCATACTGTCTGCTGGGCGGAACCTGTCTTGCGGAAGGAATCGGGGAAAAACTGACACAGCTTCCGCCGATGATCAAATGTCCGGTGCTGATTGCAAAACCGGCGGTTTCGGTTTCTACTAAATTTGTATACCAGAATCCACAAATGAAGTATTATGTAAATGGTAAACAGGCATCCTGGTTCGGGGTGGATATTTCCAGTAAACAGGGAATCGTTGATTTTGAAAAGCTTAAGTAGGCAGGCGTT
>CAKRUL010000200.1 GCA_934403665.1 uncultured Clostridia bacterium
GTCCGTTTCCTGAAAACAAACCTGCCATGCTTTCATTCACTTTTGACGACGGCACGCTGGATCATCTGGAAACAGCCGCGCCGGAACTGGAAAAACGCGGCTGGCGAGGAACATTCTACATCAATCCGCAATCCAACAACCGTCCTCCGGAAAAACTGCTGGACTGGAACGGAATCCGTGAGTTGTACCGGCGCGGACACGAAATCGGGAATCACACCATGAGTCATTGTCATCCGGCGAGATGGGAAGCAGCAAAGCGTTATGACATTCTGGCATGGGAAATTACGGAAGCCCAGCGGCAGTTTTCCGAACATCTGGAGATGCGCCCAAAATCCTACACCGCGCCGTTCGGAGAACAATGCGGATTCATCAGCCGTCTGCTTGCCGCAAACAATCTTCTGGAAACGCCGCGGAGAATCCCGATTGAAACGGACACCACCCCCGCGGACTTTGCCGAAATCAGACGGCAGGCCCTGAAACCCGGCACGTTCACAGTGCTGGTCAACCATGGAGTTGTTCCCGACTGCGGCGGCTGGGCTCCGGTGTCAAAAGAATTTTTTACCGAGATGCTGACGGAATGGAAAGCCGTCGAAGAGCAAATTCACATTGGTCCTTTTGCCGAACTGGAAGGATATCGCCGCAGAGCGCAGAACACTGTTCTGACGGAGATTGCGGCAAATACATTTCTGATCTGTCTGAACCCGGAAATCTCCTTCCTGCATGGTCCGGTTTATCTGCGGAATCCGAATCCGGATAAACAAATTTTCGTCAATCTGCTGCCCGTTCTGCCGGACAAAGACGGTGTATTCCGGGCATATCCCGGCTCCGTGATCGAGCTGAAATAAAAAGAACCGCAGTCCGTTCGATATGGTCCGGACTGCGGTTTCATAATGATGATTTCTCTTTTTTGCCGTCTGGTGATGATGCATTGTATTTTTTGCGGAAGGCAGAAGGCGTAACACCATAGCATTTGATAAAGATCCTGGAAAAATAACTGGCAGAAGAAAAGCCGGAAGCTTTGGCAATTTCCTGAACGGATGCGTTGCCTTGCCGGAGAAGCCGTGCAGCCTGTTCAAAACGTTGAGAAGCGATATAATCGGAAATGCGCACCCCGTACACGCGGTGAAAGGCTCGGCTCAGACTTCCCCGGTGTATCCCCGAATCTTGAGCCAGCGAATTGACATTGAGCTGCGGATCGACAAATTCCAGATCAATACGTTTTTTGATATCATGCAGAATTTCACCATTGCAGGGTGAACTCGGGTGAACGATCAAACTTTGGGTTAAAAGGCGGAACGCTATATTGAGAGCAAGAAGTTTTTGTTCCTTGCGGAGATAAAAATCAATCTTGTTTCCCAGCGTATAAAAAAGTTTTTCAGGACACAGACCGGTAGGATTGGCGCCCGGAAGAATGCCCAGCATCTCGAAGAAAGCTTTACAGTAGCGCCCGCTGATGGCGAGCCAGCAATAATGAAACGACTCCCTGGGGAAATAATTGTGAAAGGACCCGGGAGGATAATACCAGAGTATTCCGGGGCGGACAATCTTCTCCTGATCTTTGCTGATAAACAGGCAGCTTCCGGAGATGGGCCAGAAAATTTCACCGAAATCCACGCTGCGGGCAGCCTCACGGTCAGGAGGAACCAAAGTGAAAATGCCGCATCCCCGCACAGCCAGATTGAATGAATTATCAATGATGGAACGATCGTAGAAATTGTCATGCCGCGATGTTTTTTCCATAAAGATAATCCTCCGGTTTTCAAGGAAATATATCTGCTTTTCAAAAAAAATCAACTGTGGTTGAAGAAAAGTCTCAAAAAACGGTTTTTCAAAAATTTCCGACGCGGAGATTCTGTCTGCGCAACAGCAAACAGGTTTTCCAGTACGGAAACGCTTTCATGTTGAGAATATAAAATGTGACAAATATTCATTTTGATGTTACAAAATGAATATTGAAAACATATGAAAGCACAGTAAATTATGGATAAATTCAAAAAAGACAGGGAAGGCAGGACAGAGAGAATGATTCGAACACAAAGAAATCTGAATGGGATCTGGGACTTTCGGTATTTTGGAGAAAAGGAGCCGGATTTTCCAATTTTCTACGATGACTTTATGTCTGTTCCCGGTTGTTTTGATTTGATGGAACCGTACTGCGGAGAACGCGGTTTTTCCGCACTGCACCGTGTTGTTGATGCTGAAGGGTTTGTCAAGCTTACCATCGATGGAATGGGATTGAATGGAAAGGTGTACTGGGACGGAATACTGATCGGAGAAGCGAAATTTCCCTACATGACGGAAGCCTACTATTTCGATGCCGGGAAAAACGGAAAACACGATTTGACGATTGTTCTTGAGAACCACCACAATTACATGTTCCAGCCGGATTTCGATTTTTATGGTTACGGCGGTATTTACGGCAATGTCACGCTGGAGAATTGCTGCACAAATCCAATTGTGGAAGTACTTGTTTCCACGGAGAATTATCGTAACGGCGAGATTCGTGTGCGGGCCAGCACGCTTCGGAAAAAAACTCAGTCTGCGACATTGATTTTTGCAGGGCAAAAACTGATGACGGCTGAATTTGCCGACGGGACATTGGATTGCCGCCTTGCGCTGCCGGAGTTCCGCCTCTGGAGTCCGGAAAATCCTAATCTTCATTCTCTGGTCTTGCGTACGGAAGACGATGAAGTCGAAGAGGAGTTCGGGGTTCGCCTTTTTGAAACCAGCGGGCGTCAGATCCTGCTTAACGGGAATCCCATCAAACTTTTGGGTTTCAACCGCCATGAAAGTTTCCCGCTGACCGGGGCGGCGATGCCGCTTCAGCTGATGGCTTCCGATCTGAAATTGCTCAAGAGCAACGGTTACAACTTTGTCCGGGGCAGTCACTATCCGCAGCGTCGGGAATTCCTGAAACTCTGCGACAGGATGGGAATACTGGTATGGGAGGAAACTCTTGGATGGGATATTCAGCCGCCCAAACTTCATGAAACAGAATTTTTGAAAGTGCAGAAGGAGGAGGCGAATCGATTAACCCGGATCAGTTTCAATCATCCCTGCATCATCATCCGCGGATTTCTTAATGAGAACGACAGCAGGAAGCGGGAAACCCGCGCAGTTATCAAGGGTCTTTATGATGAGATCCGATCGGTCGATGAGCATTGTCTGATCTCTTTCTCCTCCAACAAGTACGAGGAGGACGTCTGTACTGATCTGGTGGACGTTGTGGCGATGAATCCTTACCCCGGCTGGTATGATTCCGATTATAAATCAATCTCCACGATCCACCTGATCCATCCCCGGCTCAAGATGCTTTCCGACGCCTTGCCGAAAGACAAACCGTTCCTAATCACAGAACTTGGAGCTGATGCCGAATACGGTTTCCGTGATCCGCTGAAGACCCGCTGGTCGGAAGAGTATCAGTCCCAACTGCTTGCGTCCGCCTGCCGTTATGTTCTGGACAATGATGACTGTGCAGGAATAGCCTTCTGGCTTTTTGCCGACACCCGGTCTTATGTAAACGGTCCGGAAATCTATGGCCGCTGCCGAGGATTCAATACAAAGGGAATCCTTGATGAATACCGCCGTCCAAAATTAGCATGGTACACACTTAACGAACTTATCCGAGGAAGGAGGAAATGAATGCGATTATTGCTACTGTCAGTACAACAGCCTATAACAAAAAGGAAAGAGAAGTCATGAAAAAGAAAATGTTTACCATGATTGAACTCCTCGTGGTCATAGCGATC
>CAKRUL010000201.1 GCA_934403665.1 uncultured Clostridia bacterium
GCCTGAAGCAGCTCCGGCATTTGAAAGCGCGCATTTGCCGGACTGGTGGAAGGCAGACCAATACAGGTTCTGCCGATTTCCTTTTCCAAATACTTTTTATAATATTTTTCTGCTGTCGCACCATTGGTATAAATTGCTTGAATGTCCGCTGTTTCTAAGATTGGAGTCAAATCATTCGGTGTCACGTTCTGAATACTGCTGTCGCTGGAACCCTTTATTTCGCAGGATTGAATCACATCCCAGACTGCAATGCCATGATGCAGCAAAAGCGCTTTCTTTTCCGCAATGGTTTTGGGAAGAGGCTCCTTTAGCAATGTTGCAAGAACCTTCCAAAAACGATTCTGAGGATGTCCGTAAAAAAACCGGTTCTCTCGTGACTTTACAGAAGGAAAGCTCCCCAAAATTAATATTTTAGAGTCCTTATGATAAATTGGGTCAATCGGATGCGTAATTTTTTTCTCGTTCATTTCAGGATTCCTTTATCGGTGAATCGAAAGCAATTTTTATGATAATCAAGCAAATTTTCTCGCTTCATCTTCCCCAGTTCGCGCGACAAAGCACTTCTATCCACACAAAGATACTCTGCCATTTCATTTCTGTCCATCGAGAGATAGAAAGGATTCTTTTGCTGTTGGTCACATTCCTCTTGCAGAAAGGAAAGCACCTTATCACGAATCGTGCCCAAGCTGAGCAAAGAGATTCTGCGATTCAGAAACAGATTTTTTCTTGCCAGGAGGATCATTAAATTTTTCTGCACAAATTCCGGAAGTTTTTCAATATGATTCAGAAACAGAATTTTGCTCTCTTTCTCTGCAGTGACGGTAACCGTTGCCTTTGCACCGCCGGAACAGGCAAAGGACTCGCCGAACATTTCGCCGGCATCCAACTTTGTAACCAGTAATTGGCCTCCGGCATAGCTCGTCTTCGTGATGCAAACCGTTCCGGACAGCAATACACCGATTGCGCGAATTTCCTGCCCGTATGCAAAGACGGTTTCTCCCTTCCGAAACGTTCGGATGGAAGCATCCGGTTCGGAAAACAAATCGGTAAGTGTGCTTTCTTTTGCACCGAGAAACAATGGATTATTCAAAAGAAATTGTTTTTCCTGACTCAAAATTTTCACAAGACACCTCATTTTGTTGCACATGCAACTGAATTTATACTCCAATTATAGTATACTCAAATCACAAAATCAATAGGAGGAAATTGATATGAAAAGAAAAATCATCAAAATAGACGAGACCAAATGTAACGGATGCGGATTATGCGCAGAGGCTTGTCATGAGGGTGCCATCGGCATGATTGACGGGAAAGCAAAATTGCTCAGAGACGATTACTGTGACGGTTTAGGTGATTGCCTTCCCGTGTGTCCCACCAATGCAATATCATTTGAAGAGCGGGAAGCGCTCGCGTACGACGAAAAAGCGGTGGAGGCAAAGAAAAACACGCTTCCCTGCGGATGTCCCGGCACGGAGAGCAAAAGACTTTCTCATAAACATTCGGAAGAAAAAGTTACCTGCACGGATCTGCCTTCTCAGTTAAATCAGTGGCCTGTTCAAATCAAGCTGGTTCCGGCAAACGCACCATATTTTCAAAATGCCGATTTGCTGATTGCAGCAGACTGCACTGCGTACGCCTACCGAAACTTTCATGAAAAATTCATGAAAAACAAAATTACTTTAATTGGCTGTCCGAAGCTGGATCAAATTGATTACAGCGAAAAACTGACCGAAATTTTAAAAAGCAATAATATTAAAAGAATCCTGATCACCAGAATGGAAGTTCCCTGTTGCGGCGGAATTGTGGCCGCTGTTCAAGAAGCACTGAAAAATTCCGGAAAAACAATTCCGTGGCAGATTGTCACCATATCAACAGATGGCGAAATCATAGAGGAATAAAAATGGAAAGCAGTGCCGAATGATATGAGACGTTAAACAGCGTAGCAGTTTTATGGCTGCTACGCTGTTTTTAATATCTTTTTGCTTTGGGATGTCACTTTATGGAGTCTTTCCGACATCAGAATCATAATCACCAAAAATATCAGCAAAAAAAGAGGAAAGATTGAGATTGTGATATACTGTGCCAAAAGACCGAACACCGGAGGAATCACACAAGTTCCGAGATAGGCAGATGCCATCTGCACTCCGATGATCAATTGGCTTAAATTCTTTCCGAAATTAGCAGGTGTTTCATGAATGATGGAGGGATAAATCGGTGCACATCCGCACCCGATGAACAGCAATCCCCAAAAAAGAAATCCGTTTCCAAGCGGCAGCATCACAGACAGCAAGCCTGCCGCAGTCACCGCCTGCCCCAAACGGATCATGTTTCTGTCGTTAATCTTCATGGTCAGAAAACCGCTTACAAACCTTCCGCCTGTAATCCCCAGATAAAACAAGCTCGCCCAACGAACCGCCTGTTCCGACGGAATGCCTCGATAAATCGTGCAGTAGCTTGCCGCCCACATCCCCGCCGTGGTTTCTAAGGCACAGTAACAAAAAAAGCATATCAGAACCTCTTTGACGCCCTTTCGTTTTAAAATCCAAAGAAGGGTAACATCGCTTGACGCTTGTTGATGGATACCGTTTGTTGGGAGATGAGAAGCGGAAACCTTTTTCCAGAGCGGCAAAGAAACAAATAACATAGCAGTCAAAAGAAACTGGATCAGAGAAATTATCTGATAGCCCCCGTTCCAATGATATCCTCCGGTAATCGCCCATCCCATTAACATGGGACCGATACTGCTGCCAATTCCCCACATACAGTGCAGCCAGCTCATATGTCTGGAAGGATAATGCAGTGCCACAAAGTTATTTAACGCCGCATCCACACTTCCGGCACCTAATCCATACGGTACAGCCCAAAGGCATAAGGCCCAAAAGGAATGGCTGACAGAAAAGCCAAACAGAGCAATTGCCGTTAAGCAGACGCTGATAGCGGTAACCATCCCTGTGCCTAATTTACGGGTCAGTTTGTCACTTGCCAAACTGGAGACAATTGTTCCCGCCGCAATAATCATTGAAAGAATTCCTGCCCATGACACTGAAGCACCGATCTCTTGATACATCACAGGCCATGCCGCCCCCAGCAGTGAATCAGGAAGTCCTAAACTGATAAAAGCAATATAGATTACAATCAATAACAGGGATGCCATGCGATTGCACCTCATCTTTCCATACAGAGTTTTGATTCTGAAAAAGGGGATGTAAAAAAGTAATTTTTTTACATCCCCTATTGATTCGAGAAATGTCCCGAAATAGTTGCAAAAGGTTAACGTTTTGAGAACTGCGGTGCACGACGAGCAGCCTTCAAGCCGTATTTCTTTCTTTCTTTCATTCTTGGGTCACGTGTCAGGAATCCTGCTTTTTTCAGTTCCGGTCTCAACTCAGCGTCCATTTTCAGAAGCGCTCTTGCGATACCGTGACGAATAGCACCTGCCTGCCCTGTAAAACCGCCGCCGTTCACACGGACAATAACATCAACTTTTCCTTCTGTTTTTGTCAGAGTAAGGGGCTGACGAGCGATAACCTTCAAAGTTTCCAATCCGAAATAATCATCAATTGTTCTATTATTAATGGTAATATTTCCGTTTCCGGGAACCAGACGAACTCTTGCTACGGAAGATTTTCTTCTCCCGGTACCATAGTAACTTTCGATTGCTTTAGCCATTCGAATAATCCTCCCTTCTTAACCGTTGTATACAATCGGGTTCTGAGCTTCATGTTTGTGCTCTTCCCCTCTGTAC
>CAKRUL010000202.1 GCA_934403665.1 uncultured Clostridia bacterium
GTCTATGAAAAAACAAAGGGGAAGGTCACTTTTAATTTTGATATCACAAACGGCAGACGGCTGGGATATTTTTATTATAAAGAATACGGCAACCTTTTTTTAGAAAACAGATATACGGATTGGGGGACTTACTATCCGCATTTGACCCTCAGAAGCGTATGGCAGCTTTCCGAATATATTCCAACGCAAAAATTGCAGATTGAAGTACTTAATAATAAACGCAATCAAGAGAAATATGCCACTGTTCTCGCACCCTGTCATTATGATATAGAATATCTTTTTGCTATTGCAATGGTTGGAAATCCATTGATGTGGATGGAGATGAACCAGCTTTTCAAAGAGGATATTGCATCCCTCGCGGCATTGATTGCAGTTTACAGAAAGGAACGTCAGGAGATTGCGAAGTGCATTGTGAATCGGGCAGGGCAGGAGCCGAATGGTTTTTCTTTCACCGGGTTTGAACTGGATGGAGAAGAGGTTGCATACTATCTTCTGTTCCGGGAAATGACGGAAGAAGTTAGCTATACTTACAATTTGCCTTTTCGACCGCTTAAAAAAATATATAGCAACGCGGATTGTAAGTGGGAAAATAATTGTGGTAGACTGAAGATGACTTTTTCAAAAAAAGCGGGGTTTGTCTTGCTGAAGACCTTAAAAGACTTTGAGGAAAGCAATTTCCGTGAAGGGGAAGAGAGCATGAAATAACCGTTTCAAAAAGATAAATAAGGGGATTATTGCAGCAAAGATAACCGTGTCGCTTTTGCCACAAGCGAGGCGTCTCAAGACAGCAATAAAACGAATTTTACCCCTGATTATAGAACAACAATTCCCTAAAAAGTATGAAAAGCATACGAAATCAATCCAAAAAGAGAAGATTCCGTATGCTTAATTTTTTGTCTGGCTATTTCAAATTGCTTTTGGAGATAACTTCGGCTTCCTCGTTTTTCCCGTTTTTAAGAGTGCATACGGTGCTGAAGCGGGCTCTTTCCGTAAGTTCGCTTGAACAGCTTGCTGAAATAGGAAACATCCTGAAAACCAAGCTGCTGTGCAATTTCGTTAATGGGGAGGGAGGAATGATCCAAAAGCTCCACGGCGCGACTCATGCGAAGTTTGTTGATGTATTTAATCGGGGTTGTGGAATAGATGGATTTAAAAATCCGGATGAAATGGGTGGGGGTGATGTCCGACATTTTCGCCAAATCATTCAGGTCAATAAAATCCTTGTAATAGTTTTCTTCGATATAGTGCACCGCATTTTTGATGGTGTTGTACCCATGCAGAATATCGTTAATCATCAAATGCTCCGCAAGAAGATTGCGGAAAATATCATAAAGCACCATTTTGGTGCGAAGGCGATAGCCAAAGGTCTTGGAAACCCAAATTTTTTCAAGATTCTCAAAAAGCTTAAGAAATTTTTCGGGGAACTGAAGATCATAAAGAGAGCGGAAAGGGTAATCCAGAGCTCCGCTTTTTTCCAGTGCAAACATGGCGCCGATATAGTAAAATTCAGATGAGAGACTTTCGGATTGGTAGCTGACATCATTTGGAACATACAGAATCTGATTTTTTTTCACACGGATCGGTTCACCGTCAATACAGGCAATAAATTCCCCTTCCAGCACAAGGTAAAGACGATGAAAAAGGTTTACCTTCGGCGTATGTTTCCAGCGGCTTGTCAAACGTTGACTAAATATAGCATCAATATAGGAGATATTTAAATCCGATTCGGTATATTTCAACATATTTTCGTTTGCGTTACTCATGGTATAATGCTCCTTCCCTAAAAATCGCTTTAATGATAGCACATAATACGGTTTGTGTCAAATGAAAAATGTTGAAAAAATACAAAAATCACAGAGAAAATCTATTTCTTTGTGAACACAAAAGGATTATAATAAAAGCAGAAAAAGCAGAACACAAAAAAGGAGTGGTGGAAAGGATGACCGAAAGATGGCAAAAGAGGCTCGCATTGGTTTTGGCGGCAGCATGCTTTTTGTATGTGCCTTACCGCGCAGATGCTGCTGAGAAACAGTATCTTGTTCAGGAAACCTTTGCTCAGGAAGCAGGACAAAAGCCGACGGGATGGCTTCTCAAGGAAAACGGCGGAACCGTTTCGATTGATTCGACCGTCGGAACCACAAAGGGCAGCAACGCTTTGCACTTGGCGGATACCGATCAGAACGGCTCTTCCGGCGTTGCGGCGATGCTTCGGTTTTCCACACAGAAGAAAACAACAGCGTTTGAAACCAAATTTAAATTCGGCAAGCAAATGGGCGATTTTATTTTTGTGATCGGAGGCGGCTCTGCAGAGGCGATGTGCATCACTGCCGGGACAGACGGCATTTTCACCAGCACTGCGGGGAACGGAGTCAGACAGTATACAAAATCCACCGCAAAACTGAACAATTGGAACAGTATTCGTGTTGTGATTTGTCCCGATAAGGGAACGGCGGATGTGCGCATCAATCAGGAATTGGTTGCCGGACTTTCCACAAAAGAGGACTGTTCATCCGGCGGTCTCGATTATCTGCTGTTCAAAACGGAAAAGGGTACGCCGGATGTATTCATTGATTTTGTCACCGTGGAGACAGGCGACAATCTGAATGCACAGATACAGCCGATTCAGGCGCCGATGGTGGATGATCCCAAACCCAGGCCGGTGCCGAATCGATTGAATGTTCAATACAACGGAGAGTATCTCTATTTTGATTATCCGCCCATTATGATAAACGACCGCGTGATGCTTCCTCTTCGGAAGATCTTTGAGCTTTTTGCCATGCAGGTAGATTGGCTTGCGGAAAGTGACACGGCAGTGATTCACGACGAGAATTGGAAAATAGAAGTCACAGCCAACCATACCGTTGCAAAAGTCAACGGAGAAGAAACCGAACTGGATGTGCCGGCAACAGTGTTAAAGGATCGAATGTATGTGCCCGTTCGTTTTCTGGCAGAGAGTATTGGTGCACAGGTGGACTGGGAGAATGAAAGCCAGACAGTCATCATCAAGCGATAGGAGGAGAGAAAATGAAAAAGACAAAGAAGATGGTATCTGTTTTGCTGAGTGCCGTTTTGCTTTTCGGCACAGTTTCGATCCCCTCCCTTGCGGATGGTGAACTGAAATGGGAGGACAGACAAAGCGTATACAAAATTTCCGGAGAGGAATGGCAGTTCCGTCCGCCGGCGCAGTATATCAGCGAACAGAATCCTCCGGATTTTTCCTGGCCGAAAGTAAACGGCGCCTCCGGTTATGAGCTGATTGTCTGCCGGGATGAACAAATGCAGGATGTTGCATATGAAAACAGAAATGCAGAACGAAATTATTATAACTTTCCGGTCTCCTTTGAGCCGGGCATCTATTACTGGAGTGTCCGCTATAAAATGGATGGACAGCTATCCGAATGGACTGCTCCCAGCCGTTTTATCATCACACCGGACGCAGTGGAATTCACGGTGGATGATCTTGACACCATGCTTGCAAAAATTCCGTCAACACATCCGCGTCTTATGGTCAATCAAAACACGTTGGCACAGTTCCGCGAATTGGCAAAAGGAGACAGTAAAACAATTTACGATGCATATCGGGAACAGGTAGATGTTGACTTGAAGAATCCCATTCCGGAAGAACCGATCAATGTTGCCTCTCTGCGAAGCGCATGTATGGGATATATGTATTTACTTCAGCGTCTCGGCCTTGTCTGGTTGGTAGAAGGCGATGAAGAGGTGGGAAAGCGCGGTGTAGAAT
>CAKRUL010000203.1 GCA_934403665.1 uncultured Clostridia bacterium
AGAATCTGGTTTTTGCGGGAGGTATATGGACGTGGAACGGGCTTGTTCCGGATTACCATAAAACATTTGCAACGATGAACGCTGCAATGCCTGCCTGCAAAAGGAAGAATGTGCAGGATGTTTTTGCCGCTGTGTGGGGTGACGACGGCTGTGAGACGGATTACATGTTCAGTCTGCCGGGAGCGGTTCTCCTGGCGGAGCATTGCTATCGGCCGTATATTGACGATGCGTCTGTGGACGCAAAATGCAGGCTTCTCTTCGGAGTGGATTTGCGCAGTCTGCGGCTGATGGGCGACGCCGTTCACCCCAAAGACGGGGAGACGCTTTCCGTCAAACGGATTCTGTACAGTGACATTCTGGCAGGGCTGGCGGACTGTGATACTGCAGACCCCGAAATCATACAGCATTATCACAGACTGGAACATGAATTTCAGCGTTACGCGAAAGCGGAAGGCAGTTTTCAGGATTATTTCACTTATCTGGCATGCATCTGCAGGACCGCGGCGGACAAGGTTGAAATATCCATTCAGATTCATCAAAAAGACAAGCTGGAGCAGGTCAGGGATGTGTTGCTTCCGGCTCTGAAAGAGGATTATTTGGTCTTGAAAAACATACATATGCTTCTTTGGTACCGCAATTATAAACCTTTTGGTTTTGAGGTGATGGATGGGCGGTACGGGACAAAGTACGCGCGTATTGACACTGCAATTTATCGAATCGATGCATATTTGAAAGGTGATATCTCCGCTTTGGAGGAGGTGGATGAAAAACGTCTTCCATTTGAAGACAACCACAAATGGTGCAATAGTTATGTAGGAATTTCTTCCGCTTATCTGGGGAAGGGGTGCTGAGGGCGAATCCATTGTCCTCATCATTTTTCAAAATGAAAAATTTTTTATGGCATCCTATTGAAAAAGGACTGAACCGTGATTTTTGATTGCGGCGCGGTCCTTTTGCACTTTCATTCGGTATAGGAAAAGGGTGGAAATACATAAAAATAAGAGTTTCGTCTATATGGATCAGACGAATATTTCTTGCCGCGGCAGTGTTTGTGTGTTATGATCAAAACAGAAAACACAAAGAAAAGGAGAGGAAGACATGACAAGAACAAAAAAGATTTTAAGCGTTTTACTGGCAGTTTCCATCTTGTGTTCCGTCGTCCCTTCTGCGCTTGCCGCAGAGCCGGCAGGACCGTTTAAATCTCAGAAGCTGAATTCTAAGACATTTTTAGATGCTTATTCTCTGGGTGTTCCGCACACACAGTCGATTGGGATCGACAGCGTGGCCGGAATGGAAGACGGCGTACCTATGGTATATGCAACCTCTTCCGGCAAGCCGGGGAACTTCAATGTCATTGACATTGAAAACGAGAAGCTGGTGCGTTCTTTCTCCATGGGAGACTCCACTTCAAGCTGGTCTCATATCACCGACGGCAAAGGAAATGTGTGGATAGCCGGTTGTGAGCCTGCACAGCTCTATAAGTATGACACGAAGACGAAGGAGTTCAAGGGATACGGACAGGCTTTCAAACAGGGTGCGGCGTATAACCTTACTTTGGATGAAGAGGGTAACGTATATTTCGGAACGTTTCCGAACGCTTATGTGGTGAAGTTCGATATCAACACAGAACAGTATGAGAATCTGGGACAGGTATTCCCCAATGAACGCTATGCGAGAAGCATTGAATACTATAAGGGAAAGATATATGCCGGCGGGCAGTCGGACAACACCAAAATGGTGGAGATGGATCTTAAGACGAAAAAAATTACCGAAATTCCATTGCCTCAGCTGGACGGGAAGACCATTAAACCGACTACGGTCTATACCATGCGGAGATCGCGGCAGTATATTTTCGTCAACCTGAACGGAAAATTCGGGGATTACGGCGAATGGATCCAGTGTGTTTACAATGCGGACACCGGAAAATGGATGGATATCCTGACCAATGCGGGTTCCTTATATGCCTCCACCGAATTTGAAGGGGACGTATATCTAAAGGCCAATGACAAGCTGTGTATATTCCATTTGGATACCGGTACGCTGGAGCGGACCGAGAAACCCTATACCTGGTCACCCCGGGGCGTGACAGGTGTGTACGTCAACGGAAGAAAATGTCTGGCGACGGCGGATTACAGCGGTTACGCCGGCGTGTACGATATTGAAAAAGGCGAATACCGGAAGATCACAGAAGCACCGATGAAGGGCACGGGAGCCGTTCTGCAGAGTCTTGTCTGTAACACGGAAACCGACCGTTTGTATTGTGGCAGCGTAATGGGTGCCAGCTGTGCGGAAATCGACGGAAAGACGGGCAAATTGATTCGGCGTTTCTCTCTGGGACAGCCGGAGGGCTTGTATATTGAAAACAATACCATGTATGCGGGAATTTATCCGGCAGGGCAGTTTGACAAGCTGGAGATCGGCGCGCCGGATGATCAGGAAGTAAAGCGGACCAAGCTGTTTACATTTGGAGAAGAACAACAGCGGCCTTATATCATCAAGCCTATGGAGGACGATTACTTTATCATAGGGTCCGTTCCGAACTATGGACAGCTGGGCGGCGCTTTAACCATCTACAACAAAAAGACCAATGAGTTTAAAGTATACCGGAATGTGGTGCAGGATCAATCGGTTGTAGGGCTGGCCTATAAGGACGGCCTGATTTACGGCGCTACCTGTATTTCGGGCGGACTGGGAACCAATCCAAGTCAGCCTTCCGCGAAACTTTTTGTGTTCGATCCGAAGATCGGACAGAAGACGAAGGAATGGGTTCCTCAGTTCCCCTCCAGAATGGGAACGCCGATCCGGCATATCGGAGATCTGGAAGTAGGACCTGACGGAAATATCTGGGGCGCATGCCAGGAGATGCTCTTCTGTATGGATCCCAAGACACAGGATATCAAAAAGACACTGTTTTTAAACGACGTAAAATGGTACGAAGGCTCCCTGTGGCGTCCAGTGTACCTGCGCTGGGGCAAGGACGGGTTACTGTATACCTCTCAGGGCAACGTCCCCAATGTGATCGATATTGACACGATGGAATATATCCGTCTTACCAAGCAGGCGGGCGGTTCCTCCCCAATGATTTCTCTGGACAGTCAGGATAATATTTATATTACGGTGGACACCGAGCTCAGAAAAATCTGCAGTGTTCCGCGCAAGTTAGACAATGCAGCACTCAGAAATATTTATCAGGGCACAGATGGCGGTATGGCATTGTTTGTTGACAACCGTTATGCCATTGTAAACGGAGGAATGGCGCAGATTGATCCGGAGAATATCGATGTCACCCCAATTGTAAAGGATGACAGAACCCTTGTACCTGTAAGGTTTATCGCGGAGAGCATCGGTGCTTCCGTGGGATGGGATGATCCGACCCAGACCGTGACCGTCAACCGCGGTTCCGATGTAATCAAACTGGTTTTGGGAAGCGATAAAATGCTGGTAAATAGCACGGAACAGACATTGGATGTTCCGGCCCAGACCTTAAACGATCGCACTTTGCTGCCGCTTCGCGCTATTGTGGAAGCACTTGGACAAAAAGTGTTCTGGGATGACAGAGGACTGATCGTCATTCAAAGCGATGAGAGCAAACTGCCGTCCGACAAGACGGTTATCGATGATACTGTGTATTTCTTCGACAGTTATGCTGCGGCGGAGTACAGCAAATATACCGACAAAAAAGTGATACTGGATGCCCATAAA
>CAKRUL010000204.1 GCA_934403665.1 uncultured Clostridia bacterium
GATCAATAGAATGGGGTTGAAAGAAGATGAAGAAAAAAATCCTTTCCATTTTTATGGCACTTACATTGTTCTGCTCCGCATGGATTGCTCCATCTGCGGTCATGGCTGCGGAAACGGAGATGACCCCTGCAGAGTATGATCACCTGTATACCAATCTTGCGCCGGAGGCGGCAGAAATCAAATTCGAGGCTCTCGACAAAAAAGGAAATAATATTGTGGACAGCTACTATCCTTTGACGTATATGACGGATGGAAAGCTGAACACCGCGGTGCGGACGAAATATGCATACAGTTTCCAATATGCGACGTATGACTTTTTCTTCCCGGATCCGATCACCTTCAACAAAACGGTTTTGTTTGACGGCGGCGGAAACATTCGTGAGTATGAAATTCAGGTTTCGGACGACGCACAGAACTGGAAAACCGTGCATTCATACAGCGGGCAAGTGCCGCGCGGCAATAAGTATGCTTATTTTGAGGCGGTTACGGCAAGTGTTGTAAGAATCCGGATTAACCGGGTAGGTGTCTATGGCGGAATGACCATGTACTTCATGCCGGAGATTAATGAATTTGAAATTTACAACGTCACGGAAACGGAAACCTATCGGCTGGACAATATCCTGAAGGAAGCAGATGAGTTTCTGCAACTTCAGCCGAAAAGCGGACTTCCTTATTTTCCGGACAGAATCAGCGCCCTGCAGGATATTGTAAACGAGGCGAAGGACTATAAAAAATCTTCCGGGGTTCAGAATCATGTGATTGAGAGTTACGTGGTGAAGATCAGAGAGACGCTGAATTATGTGTCTGCCGATCTGGACTATACCGAAGAGCAGTATGAGGCATATATCTATAACCGAAAAAACAGGCTTACAGCAGCGCTGGACGATGATCCGCTTCCCTCCACTATCAAGGAGGCAACCGGATATGCAGAGGCTGCAAAGCCTCTGCTCAGTTCCATGATTCGTGACAACACCAGCATGCTGTGGGAGGACATCGGTTCTTTCGGCAATCTGAAACCAAACATGCATGAAGGGGTTATCCTTTCCAACATTTCAACGATGGCAAGGGCTTACACTTATCGTTACAGTCCCCTTAAGGGCAATGAAGAATTGCGCGATGCCATTGTCTATGCCATGGATATTTTCCAGAAATATTGGTACGGAAACGACATGGATTATTATGAACCGATGATTGCTTCTCAGATTGTTGCCAGAGTGATCTCCTTCTCGGATGTGGCGGTGATGATGTATGACGAGATGGATTACGAGACACTGGCAAGAATTTCCCGTTCCATCCTGTCCATGCAGGAACGAAACTATATGCAGCAGAGCGGCGTTAACCTGTATGAGATGGCTGTCGGAGCCGCCCGGCTTGCCGCTGTGGTGCGGGATGAGGATCAGTATTTGCTGAACTTGAACTCGATCATGAAAAACGCAACGGTGATCTTTCATACGACAACCGCAAAAAACACGCTGAAAGACGGTTATTATGAGGATGGTTCCTATATATTCCATAACGATATTCCCTATGCAACCGGATATGGTCTGTACGGAATCATTCAGTTGCTTGCTCTGTTGCGGGATGCGGACGGAACTGCATGGCAGCTTCCGGATGACGAGTTGAAGGGATATTTGAAATCCTGGGCTTTGGATACCTATATACCCTTGATGTGGCGGGGAAGCGCCATGGGGAACAATAACGGAAGAAGTATTGATGAGGTGAACGGAGAAAAGGGCCCGGCACGTCAGATTCAACAGATTCTTCCTCAGATTACAGATCTGGTGAAAGAAGACGAATTCACCAAAAAAGTATACAGTTATATGAAATACTGGAATCTTACCGACAGTTCTACCAATCCGGGGACATTGGGTTCCGCGGTGGACAGAGTGATTGCAGACAACACGGTGGAAGCGGCTGAGCTGCTGTATCTCAACAAGTCCATGCGGTTTTCCGACCGGGCGATTCACCATCGCGGCGACTGGGCATTTGCACTTGCCATGAGCTCCAAGCGTGTTGCAGCGTATGAATCCATGTCGGGACTGAATAAAAAGGGATGGTACACCAACCTTGGCATGACTTATTTCTATGACTGTGACGATATGCAGTATAACGGCAAAAGTTATTTCGAGGTTGTGGATCCTTACCGGCTCCCCGGCATCACTGTTCTCAAAACAGCGATGGAAGAAAAGGATCTCGGGCATTCCTCGGATCCTTTGAAGCAGGCATATGCAGGCAGTGTGTCGCTGAACGATGAGTACGGTGCGGCAGCCTACAAGCCGCAGCAGTTATATGCAAATCTCAGTGCAAACAAGTCCTATTTTATGTTTGATGATGAGGTTGTCATGCTTGGCTCCGGCATCAGCGCCGATGTCAAGAAGGACAATGTGGAAACCATCGTGGAGCAGAGAATCGTAAGCGACGGAAAGTCGGACGATATTGCCATCAACGGAAGCACCGTAAATGGTACGGTGATTCGCGAAAAAGAGATTGCAGATGTTGAGACAGCGCATATCCAGGGCAGAAAAGAAGCTTCTCAGTTCGGTTATTATTTTCCTGAGAAAACAACCGTGAAGCTGGACAAACAAATCCGGGAAAGCAATGATCAGAAATACAAGGGAACCGTCGGAACGCTTTATATCGATCATGGAAAAACCCCCTCCAATGCAACATATGAATATGTCGTTCTGCCGGGCAAAACAATCGAGGAAACACAGGAATACAAGCAAAATCCGGATGTTGAAATTCTCGCCAATGAACTGAACTATCATGCCGTGAAGGAGAAAACGCTGAACATCACAGCAATGAATGTCTTTCACAATGAGCCTGCAAAAGCGGGCATTCTGAGCATTGACAAGGCATGCTCCGCGATGCTTCAGGACGGAGAAGATGTGGTGGATTTTGTTCTCAGCGATCCGACACTGGAAGGCAACGGAATCATCAATGTGACGATAGATGAGGGCGTTTCCAAGGTGGTTTCCTGCGATGAAAATATCACCGTCAAATCGTTAAGCCCGAAAATTGAGCTTCAGATCAACACCGACAATACCTACGGAAAGTCCTTAAAGGTGAGCTTTTCGCGAAAAGGCTGCTTTAATATTGATCCGGTTCGGTTTTCGGATATCACCGGACATTGGGCAGAAGCAGACATCGTGGCGATGAATCAGCAGGGTTATGTCAACGGGGTTTCGGAAGAATCTTTCTGTCCGGATGACGGAATGACAAGAGCAGAGGTTGCTGTGGTGCTGAATAAAGTGCTCGGTCAGGATAAAGTTCGGTATCAGGGCGATTTTCAGGATGTTCATCCGTCTGCATGGTATGCAAATGATGTGGCAACGGTGTATGCAAACCATGTGATGGTGGGAAGCGACGGACTCTTTTATCCCGAACAGGCAGTCACCAGGGAAGAGTTCGCGAAGATCATCGGAAGTCTTGTTACCACGGAAAAAACCTTTGATATCACCCGTTTTCAGGATTACAGCGAAATTTCCGATTGGGCAGAAGCGGGCATCAGCGCAGCCGCCGCCGAAGGATTGATAATCGGCGATGAGCAAGGCAGCTTTGATCCGCACAGAAGCGTTACAAGAGCGGAAGCGGTATCTGTATTACGGCGTTATAACAATTTAAACAAATAAAATAGGAGATGGCTAAATGAGGAATTTTCGAAGACGGACGGTATCGATCCTGTGTCTGAT
>CAKRUL010000205.1 GCA_934403665.1 uncultured Clostridia bacterium
TATACGGCGCCGGTCAGTTCAACGGCACTTCCGGATATGAGGAAGCGGCGGCGCAGGGGCTGATCGCCGGAATCAATGCAGCCCGAAAACTTCAGGGAAAAGAGTCGTTTGTTCTCACACGGGAGCAAGCCTATATCGGTACGCTGATTGACGATTTGGTAACCAAAGGGACGAAAGAGCCCTACCGGATGATGACGGCTCGTTCCGAATATCGTCTGTTGCTTCGTCAGGACAATGCAGATTTGCGTCTGACGCCTTTGGGGTATCAAATCGGTCTCATATCGGAAGAACGGTATCAAAAGTTTCTGGACAAAAAACAGGCGGTGGAGCAAGAAGTTGCCCGGCTCAAGCGCGTCACAATCTCCCCCACCCGTCAAGTGAACGATTTTTTGGATCGTTATCACAGCACCAATATTACAACCGGCGTCAAATTAAGCGAATTATTGAAGCGTCCGGAACTGGATTATGAACGGCTGGCTCAAATTGATCCCGACAGACCGGATCTTCCCTACCTCACCGGAGAAGAAGCCGGAATTCAAATTAAATATGAGGGGTATATCAAACGTCAGCTTGCGCAGGCAGAGCAATTTAAAAAATTGGAAAACAAGGCGCTCGCCGAGACAATCGACTATTCCGACATCAAAGGACTGCGGCTGGAAGCCCGGCAAAAACTCAATCAAATCAAACCAAGATCTGTCGGACAAGCCTCCCGGATATCCGGTGTTTCTCCTTCCGACATTTCGGTGCTTTTGATTTACTTGGAGGCGCACAGCAAATTCACACCGTAAATTGTTCTTGCAAACCGACTCTTTTATTGATAAAATAAGAAACAGAAGGAATCCTCCCGGCTTCGGACGGAACAGTTTGAACGGGTGCCCGATGCTTCATCGCCCGTTTCCGCCGGGAAAAGAAATCTTTTTCACCGAAGGGGGAAAAAAAGTGGACAACAGAACCATATTGATTGTAGAAGACGAAAAGCCGATTTCCGATATTCTGAAATTCAATCTGGAAAGAGAAGGCTTTCAAACCATACAGGCATTTGACGGAGAGGAAGGTTTGAAAAACGCCTTATCGAATCCGATTGATCTGATTCTTTTAGACGTGATGCTGCCGAAAATGGACGGCTTTCTGGTCTGCAAAGAAATCCGAAAAGTGAAGCAGGTTCCAATCATCATGGTGACGGCCCGGGAGGAAGAAATCGACAAGGTTCTCGGTCTGGAGCTCGGTGCAGATGATTATATCACAAAACCATACAGCGTGCGGGAACTGCTTGCAAGAATCAAAGCAAATCTGCGCCGCACCGCTTCGGAAACCGAACCCCGGCAAAACAGCGAAGACCCTTCCATCATCCGCCTGGGAAGAATTGTGATCAACTGCGAGCGCTATGAAGTCACCAAAGATAATCAGCCGATTGACCTGACAAGGCGCGAATTTGAACTGTTAAAATTTCTTGCGGAAAAACCCGAAAAAATATTTTCCAGAGAAACCTTATTGGAAAAGGTATGGGGATTTGAATATTACGGCGATGTGCGCACGGTAGACGTGACGGTTCGCCGCCTGCGGGAAAAAATTGAGGACAACTCCTCCGATCCGGATTATATCATCACAAAACGCGGAATCGGATATTATTTTAAGTATTAAAACAAAATAGGGGCTGCACACGTCCGAATGCTTTGTTTGTCAAGGGAGCTTCTCTGTTCCCTTGGCATCGCTTTTCTATTGTGCATTCTGCCCCGCAAATCCAAAATTCATTGGGAAGATGAAAAAAGTAGGTGCGCAGTTTATGCGAAAAAGTATACAGACAAGACTGGTTCTCATTTTTGTTCTGATTATTCTTGCGACTATGCTGGTATTGGGAACATATCTTTTCAACAGTATTGCCGCATTTTATCACGACGATTTCAGAACACAGATGGAGGAAGCCTTTACGCCGGACAGAATTCAGCAGTGCTACGGCGCTTTGAACACGGCAGATCCGGTCGGTATGCTGGAGGAGCTTCTGACAGCAATTTCCGGACAGCTGGGAACGGATTCCTATCGGCATTTTTATCTTCTTGACGGCAAAACCGGTAATTATATCAGCGGCCCGGACCGTCAGGGCGGAGAAATCATTGACAAAAGCGAAAACATTCTTTCCGCAATGAACGGCAAAATCGGAAACGAAGGAAAAATCACAGACAGCTATATGGACTATGCTCTGCCCATTCCTGCGGAGAATCCGCAGTTCATCATTTATATCCGCGATTCTAAAACAGAAATGAGCGACTTTTTAAAGAGCATGCTGAAAATTCTGCTGCAAGCGCTCTTTTTCGGATTACTGATTACCGCGGTATTCGGTTATTTTCTGTCACGCACCATCACCACGCCCATCATCGGATTGACAAGACGGGCGGAAAAGCTGGCAACAGGAGAATTTGAAAAAATCCCCAGTGTGCAGTCCGACGATGAATTGGGCATGCTTTATAACACGTTTAAGTACATGGCGGACACCCTGAAAATCACGCTGGAGGAAATTGCTTTTGAGAAAAATAAGCTGGAAAAAATCATGCAATACATGTCCGATGGGATTATCGCATTTGACACAAACGGAAAAATTCTGCTGATCAATGAAGTTGCCAAAGAATTTTTACAGACGGAGGATGAGATTCAGATCAGCTTTGACGATTATTTCGGAAACCTGTTTGATGACATTTATCTGGGCGATTTTCTCTATCTGTATAAGGAACGCCGGATAGAACGCGTTGCAGAGATCAATGACAGCACCTATAAATTCTGCTTCGGCACCTTTCTGTTTGAAAACAAGAAACCCGGCGGCGTCATCGTCTCGGTGCAGGACATCACCAAACAGCAAAAGCTGGAAAAATCACGACGGGAATTTGTCGCCAACGTTTCTCATGAATTGAAAACACCGATCACCACCATCAAAAGCTATGTGGAAACCATTATGGAAAATGAACTGGATCGGGAAACGGAGCTGAATTTTCTCAATGTGGTGAATCGCGAATCGGATCGCATGACACGGCTGATTCAGGATCTTCTGACGCTGTCCCGGCTGGATGGCAGACTGCTCTTAAAGAGTAAGGAACCTTTGGATCTTTCCGACTTGATTTCCGAAGTGGTGGAAAAACAATCCTTTGAAGCAAAAAAACGTGGACATAAGCTTTCGTTCCATCAGCTGGGCGAAATTCCGCCGGTCTATATTGCACGGGATCGTTTGGAACAAATTCTGACGAATGTGCTCTCCAATGCCATCAAGTATACGCCTGACGGAGGCACCATTGAAATTTTCGCCAAAAAATTATATACCAATGTTTATATCAAGGTGAAGGACAACGGCATCGGCATCCCTGCCAAGGACTTGGATCGTATTTTTGAACGGTTTTACCGGGTGGATAAAGCCCGTTCCCGCGATTTGGGCGGAACCGGTCTGGGGCTTGCCATCTCGAAGGAATTTATTCAGGCCTACGGCGGAGACATCACCATCGAGAGCGTGCCAAATGAAGGAACAGAGGTATCCATCACTCTTCCCCTCGGGAATACGGAAGATTCCTTTGAGGTCACGAAAAAAAATGATTCATTTCTTGCCGAACAGCAAAAAAAAGAGATGTAAAAATGAACAGAACCAGTAAAAACGGACAATAGAAAAAAAGAGCCTCCTATGGTATAATAAAAACAAAACCATAGGAGGTA
>CAKRUL010000206.1 GCA_934403665.1 uncultured Clostridia bacterium
GGGTTAGTCGAATGCAAATTAAAAGAACACAATCTGTTATCCAAAGTGAAACTGAACAAAGTCGTCCCGGGGGACAAAGTGAAGCTGGGCGAAATCACGGCAGAATTTATCCGAACAAATCACAGCATTGCAGATGCAGTAGCAATCGCATTCTATACACCGGCAGGCATCCTTCTGCACACAGGGGATTTTAAAATCGATTCCACCCCTGTCACGGGAGACATGATTGATTTGGCTCGTTTCGGCGAGCTGGGCAAACAAGGGGTTACCCTACTGATGTCCGACAGCACCAACGCAGAACGTCCGGGCTATACGATGTCGGAAAAAACCGTTGGGGAGGCCTTTGATAACATTTTCAAAGATCACACCAAAAGCCGCATTATTATAGCAACTTTCGCTTCAAACATACATAGAGTGCAGCAGATTATTGACGCCGCCGCAAAGTATGGAAGAAAGGTTGCCGTTTCCGGAAGAAGCATGGAAAATGTTGTCCGGGTTGCGATAGAGCTTGGTTATATCAAGGCGAACAAAAACGTCATGATTGAGATCGATGACATTAAAAAATACAATAAGGAACATGTTGTCATCATTACAACAGGAAGCCAGGGAGAGCCGATGAGCGCCCTCTACCGGATGGCTTATTCGGATCACCGAAAGGTGGAGATCAAGGCAGGCGACGTGGTCGTTGTCAGCGCCAACCCTATTCCCGGAAACGAAAAATCTATTTCCAAGGTAATCAACGAGCTGTTCCGCAAAGGCGCAGACGTGATTTATGAAGCTTTGATGGACGTGCATGTCTCCGGGCACGCATGTCAGGAAGAATTGAAGATGGTTTTAGGAATCGTGAAGCCGAAATATTTTATGCCGGTTCACGGCGAATACCGTCATTTAATGTGTCATGCACAGCTGGCGCAGAAAGTCGGCATCCCGAAAAGCAATATCTTCATTTCCCAGATTGGAAAAGTGCTGGAAGTGACAAAAGAAAAAGTCAAGCTGAACGGAAGCGTTTCCTCCGGCCGGGTCTTTGTTGACGGCTTGGGCGTTGGAGATGTCGGAAACATCGTTTTAAGAGACCGGAAACATCTTTCACAGGACGGGCTGATTGTTATTGTGGTGACCGTATCCCACAACATCACGGAAGTAGTCGCCGGCCCCGATGTGATTTCCAGAGGCTTTGTTTATGTCCGTGAAAGCGAAGACTTGATGGACGAAGTAAAAAACATTGCCAAAGAAACCATGGAAAAATGTATTGCGGAAGGAATCAAAGACTGGTCCACCCTGAAAAACGAGGTGCGCTCCAATGTATTCTCGTATCTTTCCCACACAACCAAACGGCATCCGATGATTTTGCCGGTGATTATGGAAGTATAAAAATAAGGCTGTCGCAAGCGCTGCGGCAGCCTTTTTCGTTTGCTTTAAGCCTTGACTTATGCCTGATTTGCCAGAACCAGCTTTCTGTAAGAACCATCTGTCTGCATCAGCTCTTCGTGCTTGCCGATCTGTTCAATCCCGCTCTCGGAAAGCACCACGATTCTGTCCGCATTCTTAATGGTAGAAAGCCGGTGTGCAATAATAATCGTAGTCCGATCCCGGCTGACCTTCTCGATCGCCTCCTGAATCAGGCGTTCCGTCGCCGTATCTACCGCAGCAGTCGCCTCATCCAAAATCAAAATTTCCCGATTGCGCAAAATCGCCCGGGCAATCGAAAGCCTCTGCTTTTGCCCTCCGGACAATTTCGTGCCTCTCTCCCCGATGACGGTGTCATATCCAGCTTCCATTTTGCGGATAAACTCATCCGCATTCGCAATTTTTGCCGCCTGCACAACCGCCTCTCTGGAGGCGTCCTTGCAACCGTAGGCAATGTTCTCAAGAACCGTGCCGTTAAACAGAAAGACATCCTGCAAAACAATGCTGATATGATCCCGCAAAGATTTCAAAGTAATCTCCCGCAGATCTTTTCCGTCCAGCAAAATTCTTCCGCTGTCCGGATCATAGAACCGGGTAATCAAATGCACAAAAGTCGTTTTCCCCACCCCGGTAGGTCCAACCAGAGCAACAGTCTCTCCGCTTTTGATCTGCAAATTGATATCGCGAAGCACTTTCGTCTTCTCTTCATAAGAAAAATCCACATGTTCAAAAGAAATGTCGCCTTTCACCGCCCCGATCGGAACAGCACCCTTCCTGTCCTGCACTTCGGAGTGCGTATCCAGCACCTCAAAAATCCGGTCGGCGGCCGTCAGTGCGTTCTGCATATCCTCCACAATTCTGCCCAGCATCATCATAGGCTGATAAAACAAGGAGGAATACATCATAAAAGCAACGATATCCGAAGCCATCAATTTTCCGTGAAACGCCAAAATTCCCCCTGCAATCACGATCACTACGCTTCCCAAATTGTTTACAAAGGAAATAAACGGTTGAAATATAGCGCTTTTCCGCAAAGCGCCCAGCAGATATTTCACATGTTCCTGTGATTTTGCGCCGACGTTCGCTTTTTCTTCCTTTTGCTGGTTAAACACCTGGATCTCTTTCATTCCGGAAAGATTATCCTGCAAAACTGCGTTCAGCTCCCCCATCTTCACATGCCCGAAACGGAACAGCGGCCTCACCTTGGTGGAGTAAATCCAAACGACAAAGCCGGTCAGAGGAAGGGTAAGCAATGTGAGTGTCGCAAGCAGAGGATTGATGGAAAAAAGAATCACAGCCGCCCCGGCAAACAGAAACAGATTGATAATGGTATCAGGAAGCGCATGTGCCACCAGCACCTCGATATTGCTGCTGTCCGCCGTAATCCGGCTCATCAGCTGCCCTACCTGTTTATCCTGAAAATAGGACATGGAAAGATACTGGATGTGATCATAAAGCTTAATCCGAAGATCGCTGATACAGTTCCACGCAGCATAGTGCGCATAATAACTTTTGAAATACGTGCACAGGGATTGCAGAAAATAAACGCCAAGCAGAATTCCTCCCAATGCAACTGCTCTCTTCGGCAAGTCCGGCGAACCGGTTTCAATCAATGAAACCAATTTTCTTGTAATCAGAGGATAGTACAGCTGTGTTGCCGTCAGAATCAGCATCGCAAAAAAAGCGATAACCAAATAGCGATAATAACCTTTCATTTCTTTTAATATCTTTCGTAATGTAGCCATAAAACTTGCCCCTCTGTGAAGAAAGGGGATGTAACCTTTTACATCCCCTTAAGAATATTTTATTTTGTTCCGAAGATACGGTCGCCTGCATCGCCCAGGCCGGGAACAATGTATTTGTGATCATTCAGTTTTTCATCCACTGCACCGATATAGATATCCACATCCGGATGTTCTTTTTGCAGGAATGCGATTCCTTCCGGCGCACCGATCAGACACATCAATTTAATGTTCACCGCTCCGCGTTCTTTCAGGAAAGAGATTGCCGCACTGGCAGAACCGCCCGTTGCCAGCATGGGATCCAAAACGATAACCTCTCGTTTTTCAATATCTTTCGGGAGCTTGCAGTAATACTCCACCGGCTGAAACGTTTCCGGATCACGGTACAGACCGATATGTCCTACCCGTGCGGAGGGAATCAGCGATAACATTCCGTCCACCATTCCAAGACCGGCACGCAGAATCGGAATCAGCGCCAGCCGTTTTCCGGCAATCACCTTCGTTTTGGTGGTGCAAATCGGGGTTTCAATTTCAAC
>CAKRUL010000207.1 GCA_934403665.1 uncultured Clostridia bacterium
TTTGAAAACAATGATCTACATTTGTGGTAATTACAAAATAGTCCTTGGTTTTAACAAGTTCAAAAAGTTCATTATAAACAGGCTTAGGTGCCTCCATATAACGATTTACTACAATAAATCGACTCCAATATGCCCAATATTCTTCCAGCGTATCGTAACGGCAAAACGAACCCGAATACATATCGTGAAAACCATATTTGTTTTCAAAGTCTGCAAAATATTTATGAAAACGTTCACCAAAATAGGTAAAGCCTGCTGCGGTGGAAAGCCCTGCACCCGCACCGATAACAATAGCTTCGGCTAAATCTAGTGACTTTTGCAATTTTTCAATTTCTTGTGAGTAATTCCCTGTAGATTTTGTAATCGGCATCCTTGAATACATTAAAAATCACCTCTATATTACTGCTAGTTTCCTCTTTGCAGTTTTTCACAGTCTGTATCGCAATTTCTGCCGCCTTATCATTTGGAAACCGGAACTCTCCTGTAGAGATACAGCAGAAAGCAATACTTTTTATACCGTGTTTCTCACAAAGCTCTAAACAGGAGCAATAGCAGGATGCAAGAAGTTTCTCATCTGTATTTGTTACTCGGTCCGAAATGATCGGTCCTACAGTATGAATAACATACTTGCATGGTAGATTGTAAGCAGACGTAATCTTTGCTTTTCCTGTTTCTTCTTCGTGGCCTTGTTCAGATATCAACCTTGCACATTCAAGTCTAAGCTGAACTCCAGCATAGGTATGTATGCAGTTGTCGATGCAACAGTGGCAAGGAGCATAACATCCAGTCATGCCACTGTTAGCAGCATTGACAATAGCATCACAGCGAAGCGTAGTGATGTCGCCCTGCCATAGATAAAGTCCCTCTGATATGTGAGATAAATCTGCAATATCAGTAATACTTTTTGCGGCAATTTCTTCTCGTAAGTATTCATCCTGCACTCTCAAAAAATCATCGCTGATGCTTTTCGGCATACGGATATTCATAAGAGAACGGAGTAGACGCTTTTGTTCGTCTATATCCTGCGGTATCTGCAAATCTTTGTACCTCGGCTGCTCTTTAATAAGCTTTTGAATTAGAAAAATTCGTCTTTCAGTCTGGTTCATTGTCTCACCATCATTCTATGATTTTACTTCTGTTTTCTTTTCTCGGCTTAGATTTTGGATATTTACCATCACAGTAACCGAGTGTTACAAAACAGCGAGCTATATAATTTTCCGGCACATCCCATTCGCGCAAGAAAGCCTCACCGATTTTATTATCGAAGGTTTCCTCTGCACGGGACACAATGCAGGAAGAAATTCCAAGATCAAACGCTTCCATAAGCATAGTTTCGGCACAACAAAATGCATCAGGAATACCGAATAAAAAATCCCTTTGAGCAAATACAACGCAAAGTGAAGGTGCACCGTAAAATCCACTTTTGATGGTTGGGTCATCTATCACGCTTGGCTGCTCTTTGGAAACATAGGAGCCGATCAACCGACTGCGGTCAAAATGTGCCATATTCATCTTGCCTAGTTTCTCCACAAGTCCTTGATTGCGTATGCCAACTATCATGCTTCGCTGACCACCACCGGCATTGGAAGCGTAGGTACCAGCTTCAATGATTTTTTCTAAATCATTACGTGGGATTTGTTTATTCTTATATTTACGGATAGATCGCCTTTTTTTTATTTGTTCTATTAATTCCATTATATCACACATCCTTCCAACATTGTGGGTCAGTATCATAAAAATCTCCATGCGCTCCACTTGCGACAGCCGGACAACCTCGACACCACGCTTTTAATTCACATTTTGAGCATTTCTTGAATTTGTCATAGTCCCGATAGGCTTCCATTTCACAGATCCATATATCAGCAATTCTATCCTCAAAAATATTTCCAACTTTGCTATTTTGTACTCGGCGGCAAGCATAAATATCACCATTAGGTAAAATCGTTAAGTGGCAGTTGCCACAGTTGCAGCCACTATAAATCATTCCATCTTCCACAGTTTCCGGGATTTTAAATTCTCCTGTTTCATACTCATACAAGGTCCAAAGGTGGTCTTTTTTGTTAAAGTAAGTTTGTACCCCTGCTAACTCATATTCTTTGAATTTTTTATCACACGTAGCTAGTAGTTCTCTATAGCGCATAGGGTCTATATCTATATCTTTTTCTTCACTGGTCGGGCAGTAACGAGCAAAAGCAAACACATCGACTTTATGAGTAACTACTGAATCAATAATATCAGGGATTTCGTCAATGTTCTTTCCGGAAATAGTTGTCATTATCACACTTCGAATACCAGCATTCTTGATACACGCAATCTTCTCTAATGTGGTATCAAAACTACCGGGTTTTCTAAACCAGTCGTGCGTTTTTTCCATACCGTCGAGGGAAAGCTGATATTTTTGACAGCCGTATTCTTTAAGTTTTCTACATACTTCATCATTTAAGTGAAACGGATTACCGAGAATTGTAAAAGGAATATCGTGCTGTTTCATAAGCCCTAAAAGTTTCCAAAAATCCGGGTGTAAGATCGGATCGCCGCCTGTAATATAGAAATATGGTAGGCGATCATATATTTCACAGAAGTCCAAACAGTTGTAAAAGGTATCTTTCATTTGCGACCATGTCATTGAGTCTGGCTTTTTGCAGTTATCTTCCGAGAAAATATAACAATGCTTGCATCGCTGATCACATTCATCTGTAATATGCCATTGAAAAGAGAAATACTGTTTCATAGCAGTTCACCTCACTATTTATATAAAAATTTATTTAATCTAATAATATTGGGTATGTTCCCGGTGAAAACACTCTCACCGAGAACATATGTCAGAGTTAGTTTACTTGTCACCTGAGCCGCAAGCGGAACCACAGGCAGTTGGCTTTTCTTCCGGCTTATCACCAGAACCACAAGCAGAAGCCCTTACTTCCGGTTTATCTCCTGAACCGCAGGCAGAACCGCAAGCAGTCGGTGCTTGGGTGCCATTACTCCATCCATGTAAATTAGAAAGTGCCATAACTATACCCCCCGTTTAAATATTCAGAAAGCTTTATTGCTCTCTGTACTTATAATTATATATACTTCATTATAAGGCACAAGTACGCACTTTTTTGTAACCTATATTTGACCTTAAATCAGATTGATTCTGATTTTTGTCATAACGATGTCGATTTATTGCAAAGACAAGCGTATTATAGTATAATTAAATATGACATTAAACTTTTAATAATGCTGGATTAGCGGAGGTTTGAATATGCTTACAAAAGAAGAAATGCCAGATTGCCCAGTTGCAACAACTGTACAATTAATTGGCAGCAAATGGAAATTGCTTATTATTAGAAATTTGCTTGCTAGACCTTGGCGTTTTAACGAATTGAAAAAAAGCCTCGAAGGTATTAGCCAAAAGGTATTAACCGATAGTTTACGTTCTATGGAGGCAGATGGTATCATTACTCGCACTGTTTATACTGAAACACCGCCAAGAGTTGAATATGCCCTAAGTGAGTTGGGAGAATCTATGCGACCTATTATTGGATCTTTGGAACAGTGGGGAACGGAATATAAAAAAATACACAATAGCTAGAATTATGCTCAGTAGAAATACTTTCGTGCAAAAAACTATTAACGCTACGCAATGATAAATTCATCTGCATAGCGTTTTTTATTTAC
>CAKRUL010000208.1 GCA_934403665.1 uncultured Clostridia bacterium
GAGCATAGCTCAGCTGGGAGAGCATCTGCCTTACAAGCAGAGGGTCATAGGTTCGAGCCCTATTGTTCCCACCACATTCGGCCCGGTAGTTCAGTTGGTTAGAACGCTAGCCTGTCACGCTAGAGGTCAGGGGTTCGAGTCCCCTTCGGGTCGCCAGTTTCCGCGGCGAGTTTAGTAGCGGAACAGCTCCCTTGCGGTTTGCCTCTGTAGCTCAGTTGGTAGAGCAGGGGACTGAAAATCCCCGTGTCGTTGGTTCGATTCCGATCGGAGGCACCATTTGCGGATTTAGCTCATTTGGTAGAGCGCGACCTTGCCAAGGTCGAGGTGGCGGGTTCGAGCCCCGTAATCCGCTCCAACGGACACAGCGTTGTAACTCGGTTACAAAAAAGCCGTGTCCGTTATTTATCGGCGCCATAGCCAAGCGGTAAGGCAGAGGTCTGCAAAACCTTTATCCCCGGTTCGATTCCGGGTGGCGCCTCCAAAATAAAAGCATCCCTATCGGGATGCTTTTTGTGTTGAACCTGTTAAGGGCAGAATCGTACCTGCCGATAGGCGGATTGTCCGCCGTCCGGGCGGCATCTCAATTAAATCGCGGTGCATGAATAATGAAGCGAGATTTCATTCCATGTAAAACGCAATTTCTTTCCGGAGAACAAGCGCGATTTGCTGTATGTGAGCCAAAAACGAGTGCCCCGCAAAAGTTTTCTGAAAAATCTTTACACATTTGCGCGTTCAAATTTTTGTAATTACTGAGATTTCTTCATGTCCTATACGACTAATAGGTGATTGCTTTAAAAATCAAAATTATAGTACAAATATAAGGGGGTAAGCGCTTAATGAATAGCATAAATAAGGTTACCAGAATCAACTTGAAACCAGGTGCTGAAAGTAGAAGTGATTTAATTCGGTATTGTTTGTTTGGCGAAAAGCAATACATAGCTATTGGCTGGAGTCGTGCATTTGAAGTTAATCCTGAAATCAAAACCTATGAGGAATATTATTACGCCGTTAAAGAAAAATACAGAAAATATAATCATGCGCACAATGTATTTCGAGATGCTAAAGAGGGAGATCTTTTCTGGACACGCGACATGGACGGAAATTATTGGATTTGCAGAGCTTTGGGAACGGCTCAATCGTGTTACAATCCAAAATTGGACATTGGAGCGGTTATTCCTGTAAGTGCATACAAGTATGGTTTAGAGGTTCCCGGGCAGATAAAAGCATCATTTAATCGTCCTCTAGGCGGCACCTGTCAGGATTTATCAGATAGAATAATAGTTGAGTTTTCGAAAAAAGTGTTTAATGAACTATCTGATACTGAAACATATGACGTTGATGTAATAGGACACGATTTGCTCGAAACCCTTCCGGATTTTGAGCTTGAAGAGCTGATTATCTCATATCTTCAGATAGAAAAAAACTATTACTTATTGTCTAATTCAATAGCTAACAAATCCACCACCATAAAAATAGAATGCGAACTAATAAGCAGAGACAAAAATGATTGCAGAAAAGCTGTTGTTCAAGTAAAATGGGGCAGCAGCAGAGTAATCGATGCTATCGACTATAAATCTTTTGACGATGACGGATACATTGTTTATTTATACGCACCTAACGTTATTAATAGAGATAAACTCAAAAATTGCACAAAAATATGTCCTGAAGAGATTCTACGCTTTTATAGTGAATATAAATCTATTCTGCCTGAGTCTATTACCAAATGGGAGAGACTTCTTCGGTAGATAAAGAAAACCGTACTGCCATTTGCAGATACAGTTTATTTCAGAATAACTTGGCTTACAATAGGAGTTATGCACAGTGAATTCATCAATAACAGGGGTATTTTACTATCAGTTGATTTCTACAATTTTTGTGTTGTTATCATGCGCAGCAATGTTCTTTTATGTAAGAATGGAGGTCAAGTTCGGCAAAAGGCCTAAATGGTTGTTTGTAATCTGGGCTGCGGCAACAATAATCATAGCATATTTCACAATAAAAAGTACTGTAGATTTGCACTGCGATATAAAGGAAGAATCATATATTTCATATCAAGGTGAATTTATTAACCGGGGCGGAGATCTAAGAGAACTAAAAACCATTGTTATATATGATGAGTCAGGCAAGGAGATTAAATTGCATACCGGAACTACCGGATTGGATATCGGTAATTATACAGGGAGAGTTGTGTACGGTCGCCGTTCAAGAGTTGTTGTTCAAATAATACCTGATTCGGATTTCGACAATTAATCTCTGTAAATATCCATTATAATTATACGATATCAGATTTGTGATATCTATAATAATTTGTCCCCGCATCTCAAGTGTTCAGCTTGAAATGCGGGGATTTTTTTACCCGGACATTATGTAATACTCACTCGTTTTTCACAACACAAATTGAAGGCTTTTCACTGTCTTCGACGGCTTTTATCCAATTTGCTTCGAACAGGGCGTTCACCAGATTTTTGAGAGATTCAGAACGGTACCTAATAGCTCCGGCGTATTCCGCCGTCTTGCGGATGCCCGTCGGCGCAAGATCTGCGGTTACTTCCGCTGCGATGTCTATAGTCTGCCTGTCGAGCTCTTTTATTACTTCAGTGCATTTATGCAGTATATCTTGAAGCTCGTCATACTCTTCCTTTGTCCATACGGCAAAATTAGCTTTGCCGTCATTAACGTATCCGAGCTTTTGAAGATTTTCCCGACATCCCGACGGCAGGTAATCAAAGCAATCTTCAGAAACAGCAACCAAAGAGTCGGTCATATGCGTCTGAAAGTGCTGAGCATTCAGAGTCTGACCGAAATTTACGGCAATTACGAATCCTCTTTTGTCACTTGAGACTGCGCTTTCGTAGATGCCGCGAATCGTTTCCTTGTCGGATGCATTATATTCGGGCGTGATGTCTTCATATGCCCATACCAGCCCACGACCGCCGCCTTCGTTGACAATGGAATACGGACCGGTTTCGGGCAATTCTCCGTACTTCTTTGTAAGGTATTCTTCGTTAATATCCAAAGCGAAAACGGAACACAGAAGCAGCTTTTGCCAATGCATCAGATTTTTATCGGCGAATCTATTTCCGAAGCGGCGTTCAAAATCATCTGTGATCACGCCGAAGCGCTCTGCGGCGGCTTTTGTCACGCATTTCAGCTTTTCTTCTATTATGTTTTTGCTTTCAAGCGAAAAGATCGGAATATTGGTCAGATACTTCCCGTTTTTCTGTATGAGATACTGACGGCTGCAGAGAATCTCAATCTCATCCTCCAGGAACGGAACCGATACTCCGAGTTCCATGCTGATCTCCTGAACGGTTACGGGAGTGTAGTACGCCGCAAGCAGTATGTTTCCTTTGATTTTTCTTTTGCTGAATTCCCGGTATTCATTGTCCTGACCGCCCAGCGTTCCCCAAAAATCAATTTTCACATAATTGGGATTATAGCTTTTTTCACCGTATATTCTTTCCATATGCATGCCCTCCATGACGATTTTTCTTGTGGGAGGACTATAAAATAGATTTTTTCGCCTTTTTTGGGGTAGTATTTGTTCCCTTACGAAAAATCCTGAGCTTTCAAAGTTAGGGGCAGCAGTGAGCCGCTGTCATTCGTTCAGCGGCTGCACCGATTTAAGACCGCCTTTGAATATTACGG
>CAKRUL010000209.1 GCA_934403665.1 uncultured Clostridia bacterium
GGTGAATATTATCACTCCTTTGCTGGATAAATGGATTCTTCCAAGATCATATGGGAGGGTGAAAAAGCATGCATAAAAAAGAAAGTATTTTGAAATTGGGATTTGTGCTGTTCCTGATTTGTGCACTTGTCACGTTGGCGCTTTCCGCTGCCAATTACATCACAGCGCCCAAAATTGCCGAGATCACGGAAAAGCAGGAAAAGGAAGCCAGAGCGGAAGTGGTTTCCGGAGCGGATGATTTTGAGAAACTTTCCGACAAAGTGTATCGGGGCATCAAAGACGGAAAAACAGTTGGTTATGCAGTGAGCACCAATCCGTCCGGTTTCGGCGGCGAGATCAATATGATGGTTGGACTGAACGAGACATTTCAGGTATCGGGCGTGAAAATTGTAAGTTTTTCAGAGACCCCCGGATTGGGCAGCAAGGCCAGTGAACCGAAGTTTCTGGATCAGTTTCAGGGCAAGGGGGATGACGTTACTGTCGTAAAAGGCAGTGCGAAGAACGGCAACGAAGTGGTTGCTGTTTCCGGAGCAACGATTTCCTCCAAGGCTGTCACAGCCGGAGTGACGGATGCCATTCGGTTGGCAAAGGAAGCGGGAGGTGAAAAGCAATGAAAGAAACGCTGAAAAAAATCATCAACGAAAACCCCGTTTTTGTATTGCTTTTGGGCATGTGTCCGACTTTGGCAGTGACGACGACAGCAAGCAATGCGATTGGTATGGGGCTGGCGGCTACGGTTGTTTTGATGGGCTCCAATGCGGTGATATCCTGCCTGAGAAAAGTGATTCCTCAGAAAATACGAATTGCGGCTTACATTGTGATTATTGCCGGATTTGTCTCGGTGATTGAAATGCTTTTAAAGGCCTATCTGCCGGATTTGGCACAGTCTTTGGGGCTGTTTATTCCTCTGATCGTGGTAAACTGTATTATTTTGGGACGTGCAGAGGCTTTTGCCTCCAAAAACGGAGTCGGCGCTTCCTTTTTGGACGGCTTAGGAATGGGGCTCGGCTTCACCTTGGCTCTTTTGATTCTTGGGGTGATCAGGGAGATTTTGGGGAATGGAACCCTGTTTGGATTTTCTCTGTTTCCGGAAGGCTTTCAGCCTGCTATTATGATGATTTTGCCTCCCGGAGGATTCATCACATTAGGCTTGGTTCTTGCTGTAATCAATATCGTTAAAATCAAAAAGGGAGGGAAGACAAATGACTAGTATGTCCACCATTTTTTCCATTGTGATTACCTCCATTCTGATTGAAAACATCGTGTTGGTGAAGTTTTTGGGAATTTGCTCCTTCATCGGCGTTTCCAAACGAACCGATACTGCTTTGGGAATGGGAATGGCTGTTACATTCGTCATGGCGATTGCATCGGCAGTTACGTGGTGCGTCCAGACTTATTTGCTGGTTCCGTTCCACTTGGAATACTTGCAAACCATCTCCTTTATTCTGGTCATTGCCGCATTGGTACAACTGGTCGAAATGGCTATTCAGAAATTAAGTCCCGCACTTTATACCTCTTTGGGAATTTATCTGCCGCTGATTACCACGAACTGTGCCGTGTTGGGAATTGCCATTTTAAATATCGAGAAAAATTATAATTTCACAGAAGCGCTGGTATCCGGGGTTGCCGCCGCTTTGAGTTTTACGCTTGCGATTTTCCTGTTTGCAGGGGTTCGGGAACGGCTGGAGGATTCCGAAATCCCGGAGTGGATGAAAGGTTTTCCGATTGCACTGGTCACCGCCGGCATTATTGCCATGGCTTTTCTCGGCTTTCAAGGCTTAAAGATATAAGGGGGGAAAAATCATGCTGATGGAATTGTTGTTTCCGGTAGCTGCCCTTGGTGCGATGGGGCTGTTGTTCGGATTGATGCTGGGCGGCGCTTCCAAACTGTTTCGGGTGGAAGTGGACGAAAAGGTTCCTCTGATTTTGGAGGTTTTGCCGGGTGCAAACTGCGGCGGTTGCGGATATGCAGGGTGCAACGCCTATGCAACTGCGGTTTCGGAGGGAAATGCTCCGCTGAATGGATGTCCGGTAGGAGGCAAGGAGGTCGGAGACCAAATTGCGAAGATTATGGGAGCTTCTACCGGCGAGTATGTGCAGAAAGTTGCCAGAGTACACTGCCTTGGCTGTTATGAAAACGCAAGACAGAAATATGAATACAGCGGAATTCAGGATTGTATTGTGGCAAGCAAGCTGGGCGGCGGACAAAAGGACTGTCCTAACGGATGCCTGGGCTTGGGAACCTGCCAGAGAGCCTGCCCCTTTGGTGCCATTGAGATAGAGAACGGGCTGGCACGAATCAATGAGGAGAAATGCACTGCCTGCGGAAAATGCGTTCAGACTTGTCCGAAAAATGTGATTACGCTTGTTCCGCAGGAGAAAAAATACATGGTGATGTGCAATAACCATGACAAAGGTCCGGTTGCAAAAGATTTATGCAAGGTGAGTTGTATCGGCTGCAGACTGTGCGAAAAGGAATGTCCGTTTGACGCAATTCATGTGCATCATTTCGCGGCAGAAATAGATTATGAAAAATGCCGGAATTGCGGAAAATGTATGGCAAAATGTCCGCGCCATGTGATTGTAAAATGCTAACTTTTCAGGAATCGAATTTATGAAACACAAAGAGGGAAAACGATGTATCAAACAGACTATCATGTACACACGACACATTCCTTTGATGCAAAGGACAGCATGCATGATATGGTTGTAAGAGCAATTGAGCAGAATATTCAAGAGATTGCTTTCACCGATCATATTGAAATCAATGAAGGCGGTTTGACGTTTCATTATGAAAGAATCAAAGCCATCTATGAGGATATTCTGCAATGCCGTGAATGGTTTCACAACGACATTATTATTCGGTTTGGTTTGGAGTTGGGACAGGGCATCTATCATCCGGACGAATATCGAAAAATTCTGAAAGCCTTTCCCTATGATTTTATTTTGTCCTCCGTCCATCGGGCAAGAGGGCAGGAAGATTACTGCGAAAGACAGTATGAGCAAAAGAGCGTGGATGAGGTGCTTCTGGAATATGTCCGGGAGATGGAAATCTATATTGATCAATTGGACTTTGATGTGTTCGGGCACATTGACTATCCGACCAGATATCTGCAGAAATACGGTCTTTCCTATCAAATGGAACCATATGAATCTTATTTTATTTCCGCATTTCGGAAGCTGGCGGAATCCGGGAGAGGAATTGAACTGAATTTTTCAGGTTTGCGGGATGGCCGCATGACGATGCCGTCTTTTCATCTTTTAAAATTATACAAACAAAACGGCGGAGAAATCGTCACACTGGGATCGGATTCGCACCAGGCCGGAGCGTTGGGGCAGTGCTATAAAGAAGGGCTTAACTTGTTGCGGGAAGCCGGCTTTTCCTATCTTACCACGTTTGAAAACAGAGAACCAAAAAGAATCAAAATTTAAACAGTATAAAAAAAGTTGTATCCCAAATAATAACGTTAACCGCTTGTAACAGGATATGAACCCGCGCAAAGCATTAAAAAATCAGTCTTTTCTGCGTTGTCAGGCTTGTCATACGTCAGTGTGCCTGCGCCTTTTCGCCTTGAAAATCCAAGATTTTTCCTCTGTTTTGCGTTCGCAGAATTTTGAAAGCGGAAATTT
>CAKRUL010000210.1 GCA_934403665.1 uncultured Clostridia bacterium
GGTACATGTATTCCAGTCCATCTTTGTTCAGGATGGAAATAGCAGCAATATATCCCATGTGGTCGAGGGTTCCCTTCATCAAATCACCAATCTTCAGTTTTTGATACTGCGCCTCGATATACGGATTCACCTGATAAACCTTCTCGCCGATCGTCACATAGCTGTCCTCACCGTCGGCAGAAAGCGAACTCACCTCACCGGAAACGGTTTCACTCCCCACATACACTTCAATATAATTGCTGTTGTCCATATAAGTCAAAACATCATAAGTGCTGATAAAGGAGAAATTCACTTCGTTTCCGTTTGCATCGTATACCAATACGGTTTTTTCCGTATCATCCAACGAAATTTTGATGGAATGATCCTGGTCATCCGTCAGAATTTTTTTATTCCGGTCTATCTGCCCTACCGTCATTACGTGATAATCCCGAATCAGCACCAAATCATAGGAACTGTTTGTCGTGCTGATAAATTCAAAGGTACCCGCTTTCACCTGGTCAAAAAGCTGTTGGGAGTAAACTGCACGCTCACCGTTATAAATGATATCGGCAGTCACATCAAAGGTGATCCGCTGCTCTGAGGAGGCGTCCTTCCGATCAAAATAGACGGTATTGCCATCCAGCCGGCTATATTCCTGACTGGTCACGGTCTGTTTCTTCGTGTTTCGCTCCACGATGCTGACAAGCTGATGTGCGTCCAAATCATCATCCAAACGATAGATATAGGAAACCTGCAATCCAAGCAGATTCCGGTCCTTCGGGGAACGGGGGGTATAGACGACACCGTCAATGGAGATTTTATCCTCCGGCGCCCGGTCATTGCCCTGTATTCCGGTCAGATCGTTCGCCGTGACAACCCCTTTCCCCCGACGCATTTTCAGATATTTGGAGAGCAGGGTCACATCCGGATTTGTTTGATATTTCTCAGAGTCGCCCACTGCAATCAGTTCTACCAAAGGAATCTCCAAAGCATTGCTGACCAGTTTCACCAATCCGCCCCATTTCAGCGGTTCTGTGTAGGAAAGCACAACTCCTTTGGAAAGTTCAATCTCGCTGGCGCACGCCAAATATCCTGCAGGATATCCGCCGCCCGTCACGGCTTTATATTTATAGCCTAAAATGTGAACCATAATCTTTCCGGCTTCCATCCCGGTAATCGGGTTTTCCGGGCGAAAGGTTCCGTCTCCGTATCCGGACATGTATCCTAAATTCACCATTGCCATAATTGCATGATAGGCATCTGTTTCCGATGTTACATCCGAAAACTTCTGTCCGAATTGACCGTTTTGCGGTTCCAGTTTCAATAGGTTCACCAGGATTTTTGCCATCTGTGCTCTGGTAATTTCCGAATCCCAGCTCAGCCCTGCCTGTGCCTGGGTGATAACCCCGATGCTGACAAGCTCCTCAAGCTCTGCCTTCGGCTCTGTTCCGGAGTCCGTCGCCGCAAGTCCGACACAGCCGAAAGAAGCGATGCCGAGCAGAAGAGACAGAAGCAGGCAAATCATTCTTTTTTTCATTCTGTATCACAACCTCCCTTGAAATATACAGACACGCTCATTTATTGCGCTGTCACCGCATTATAAATCAGCTGTGCCGCCTCTGCTCTTGTCAGATTTGCAAAAGGTCTGAAAGTGTTATCATCAAACCCTTTGATCATGCCGTTTCCTGCAAGCAAGCCGACCGCGCTCCTGGCGTAATCAGAAAACGCTCCGTCATCGGCAAACTGCGCAGTTTTCCCGGAATCCAGCCGGATGCCTTTCTGTTCCAGCGCCCGCTGAAGAAGCAGTGCCGCATCCTGCCTGGTGATGGAATTATCCGGATAGAACTTATTGTCCTCCGTTCCCTTCACGATTCCGTTCTCTTGGGCCGCCGCCACATAGCGAGAATACCAATCCGTTTCATTCACATCCGCAAAACCGGCGGCAGCATTGCTCGCCGAAAACTTCAATGCTCCAAGCACAATTTTCGTGAACTCGGCACGCGTAATCGTCTCTTCCGGGCAAAACTTTCCTTTTTCTCTTCCGGACACGATTCCCTTGTCAGAAAGAAAAATGATTGCCGTTCTGCCCCAATATCCGTCCGGGACATCCTGAAATCCGCCGGACGGAATCAAGTCGTCCAAAATTTCGGTCTGCCCGATGCCGGGATTGACCGACACGGTTCCGGAAGGCTTGGAGAAACCTCCGCCTCCCCCTCCGCCGGAAGTCTGCTCCGGAAAATATTTGGTCGGGTTTGCAAGAATTGCCTGACACGTTTCCGTGATTTGATCCAAGGAACGGAATTGTTGCATTTTTCCGCCCAAGTAATTTTCAATTTTCTGTTTGTATTTCAGATAGACAGCGTTGGTCGGATCCACACCGAGATACTCTTGATATGTTTCTATCAATCCACCTATTTGCGAACTGGAATGGAGTGCTTTCAAAGATGCAAACACTACATTTTTATTAAACGACGTCCGTACGTCCGAAAGCGTTTGATAGGTTCCGGTCAGCATACCGCCGTACACATTATTTTTATTCTTCAGCTCTTGAAAAGCCGCATAAAGCGGTTCGTCGCTCAAATGAATGTATGCCGCATCATAATAGGTGAGAATGGTTTCCACCGTTGCCTCGGTCTGTGCTGTTGCAAGCCCGTTGATAATGACTGCATTGTCAAAGAAATCCGCAAAGGTATCTGCCGTAAACTGATCTGCGTTTTGAAGAAGTGCCTCGCACACCGAGAGTCTGCCAATCTGGTTCAGTGTCTTATAAACCGTTCCGTCCAGTCCAAGCTCTCTGTGCCTTGTGTCCAGTTTATCAAGCAGTTCGCTTTTCTCTATGGTTCCCGCTTTCAGCTGTTCCAAAAGCGCTGCAACTTCATCCACGGAGGATACGAAAAATGTGTAGGAAACCGGTTCTTCCATCGTATCTGCCATGATAGATACCCGATAGTCGCCGGCCGGCGCATGAAAGAGACAAAGAAATGTAAAACTGCCATCCTGCTGAATGACGGTCTCCCGAATCCCCAGATATTTCTCAAGCTCTTCCGCCGCTTCCGGGTTTGAAATGGTTAATGTCACCTTTCCTCCTGCAAACTCCGCCGGAAAGATTCCGGTCACCTGTATTTTCTGTGTGATGTCCCCGGATCCCGCATCGGTTTCCCGAATGATTTTCACCTTTGCCGCCGGATCGGGATCCTCCGCCGACACAGTGAAAACTGCACCTGACAAGAGCACTGTCACTGCAATGGCGGCGGCCGCAACTCTGCGGCCGGCCGTCTGATAGAAATATCTCAGTCCGTACATCATTTTGCCTCCTTTTCTCCCTTTTGCCCCGTTCTTTCTACTGCAAGTTTGTTACAACCGTTGTTCCGTATGCCGTTTCGGTTGCCCCGTCTTTTTCATAGGTGACATACGTTCTGGTATAGTATACTTTTCCGACAAGATAGCTGCCCTGCAGCTGAATTCCATACTGCCCCTTGCTGTTCATCGGTTTTTTGTGCGGAAGGGTGATACATCCTTCCCCGTTCAGCGTCGGCTCTGACGCTGTTTCGGAATATACAATTCCGTAATCCGTCACGTTCCATCCGGACCCAAGAGAAATGCTCCCGAAGGTGACGCTTCCCTCTTTTTCTGCCGGTACATAGGTCT
>CAKRUL010000211.1 GCA_934403665.1 uncultured Clostridia bacterium
ACTTATAAGATAGGCTTCTACAAGCCTTTGGAATGCTTCGAAACAGCTACATTCTCTCTCGTTAAAACAAATAAAAAAATAGACGATTATTCGAAAAGGATTGACAATCTTTCGTGCATGTCGGCAAAAGAACCAATACAAATCGAATATGATGAAGAATGCGACGCATACGTTGTTTACAACGAAAACTATGAAGAAATCGGAGAACTCCCGAACTCGGCCTGCGATTTTATAGAATCGGATCGCACGGTTGGAGTCGTAAAGGAACTGACAGAAACAGATGACGGAAAAATCAAAGCAAAAGTCATTGTATTAAAAAATCAATTATAAAAATATCCCCCGACTGCTACCAACAGACGAGGGATATCAATAGAGTGCGTATAGTATAAACCATACACCCCAAACAGTGTAATTATACTATATGCGCTCCCATTTTGCAAGTAAAATCAAGAAAGGAACGCTATAGTGCGTCATACTCTTTGAGTATGTGGATTGGAAAATGTCAAAAAGAACAAATACCGCTAAGTGGATGGAAAACCGAAAACATTGGAGGATTGATGTCCAAAAGGACGGAATGCGAAAAGCTTTTTATTCCTCTTTGCCCGGCAGGAAGGGACAAAGAGAGTGTAATGCAAAGGCGGATAATTGGTTAGATGGAGATATTATCGACCAGAATATAAGAGTAGAAAAGGCATTTAAGCACTTTATCGAAAGCATGAAAGAAAATCAAAATATATCCTCCGGTCACTGGAAAAAGTATCAAAGTAAAGGAAAATATCATATTTTGCCCATCATCGGCAAAAAGAAAGTTTCGAGCCTTACGGATGATGACCTGCAGCAGATTATAGATAAAGCATATAATCATAAAGACAAAACCCAGCCTTTATCAAAAAAAACGTACGCCGGAATTCGGGAATGTGTGAATTCTTTTATCAAGTATTGCCGACGAAAAAAACTGACTACCATATTTCCGGAGTTGGAACTACCGAAAAACGCAAGGACAGGAGAAAGAAAAATTTTACAACCAGAGGATGTCAAAATCCTTTTTTCAAAAGATTATACATTCTTAAGAGGGAAAGAAGTTTTAGACATATATGTTAACGCTTATCGGTTTGAGGTTGCAACCGGATTACGTCCAGGGGAAATCAAAGGGCTAAAATGGATGGATATCATCGAAAAAACAGTAAAATTGCAAAGAAGCATCAACGCAAAAAACGAGATAACCAACGGAAAGAACAAAAACGCTATAAGGCACTTTACACTTAATTCAATATCCATGATGATTTTGGAATTACAAAAAAACATGCTATCACACTTAGGAATAAAATCAGAGTATGTGTTTCCAAACAAATATGGCGAGGTCGCAAACCAAAGCTCCTATTATAAACGGTGGACAATATACAGAGATTATCATCATCTGTCAAAAGCGACAACTTACGAACTCCGGCATACGTTTGTCTCAATCGTCAAAACTCTCCCTGAGGGATTGTTGAAACAAGTTGTTGGTCACAGTAAAGACATGGACACCTATGGCGTTTATTCGCATGAGATGATAGGCGATTCTGAACTGACGGCTTTGGAAATCGAAAAGATATTCAAAAAAGTGTTATAAAATAAAAGTGCGGTATTTTGTGCGGTATTTAGTAAAAAACAAATAGCCTACAACGCTTGAAAGCCAAGACGCTGTAGACTATTCTATTGGTGGAGGTGAGGGGATTCGAACCCCTGGCCTCTTACATGCGAAGCAAGCGCTCTCCCAACTGAGCTACACCCCCGTATTTCATATCATAATATCACAGCAAAACAGGCAACGAAATATCGCCGCAGTATTGTATTGCAATGCTTTTAAGAAACTCGTGGTATTCTAAATGTTCTAAATTATTATACCAGTAAAAAAAGAAAAAAACAATAGGTTTCCGTCATTTTTCCATGAAATTTCTTTTGAAAAGACTGCAGAAAATGACATTCTAAGACCGTCATGCATAAAACAGAAAACAATTCCCTGTCCATCTCTATGAAGCATTAGAAGGGTGTTTGCAACAAAACTGACTCCGCATCGTTTGCGAAGTCAGTGTGTCGTTTATAATTTATGATTCTCCATTCTACAGTCCTTTCGGATACTGTCCGAACAACCCGTGAGGAATCCTTAAGCAACATTTTTGATTTTTAAAATTACAGGTTGGTGAAGGATACATCATCCAAATCTACAGACTGTTCACCGCTCGCAGTGACAACAATGCGGATAATGGCAGCGGTTGTGCCGGCAGGTGCAGCAGTGGTATTCAACTTATAAAAGCCGAATTCCCTATTTGCATTCGGCATATCCTGCTGACGGATTGTCAAAGTGCCTCCTGTAATCTGCTCCGTCGGAGTCACAAAAATGACCTGTGCCGTTAAGCCGGTCTGTGTGCCTGCTCCTCTGGCAAAGAAAGACAGCTGATAAAAACATTCTCCGGAAACGCCGTCAATTCTTTGTTGCAATCCGGAACCATTTTGCAAATTGACGGAATAACTTCCGGAATGAACACGGCCTTGTGCCGTTTCGGCAGCAACTCCGCTTTGGTTGATAAATTCCCAATCCGTTGGACGGTGATTGCTGACTTCCTCCATATCGCCGTTTATGACCTGTTCGCCGTCTGCACAGGAACATTCACAGGTTCCTGTTGCCCCGGTGGTTCCTGTCGGGCCGGTAGCACCTGTTGCACCCGTGATCCCTGTTCCTGTCGCTCCGGTTGCTCCGGTCGGGCCGGTGGCGCCTGTTGCACCCGTGATCCCTGTTCCTGTCGCTCCGGTTGCTCCGGTCGGGCCGGTAGCGCCTGTTGCACCCGTAGCCCCGGTTGCCCCCCGGCAACCTCCGCAACAATTCCCATTACACGCAGAGGACGCCTGCGAAACAGCCCCGAAATTCTCTCGGCTTTCTCCTGCCTCCTGCGCAAAATAAGCATCCCACCAGTTATCCTCTTCGACGAACCGATTCCTGTTTTTGTCGAAAAAATTATTCACACTTTACACCTCAGTTATGATTCTTGAGAAATCCTTTTCTGTTCTCAATGGTTCAAAAAAGCCAATTTCTCAATATCATCATATGTCGGTCAAAATAAAAAGTGAAAGAAAGCCGACCGCAAGCATCCATGAAAAATGTGTTGCACTCCCTAATACTTAAGCTTTTCACGCATTTTCAACAGCACTTTTTTCTCTATGCGCGAAACCTGAACCTGAGATATCCCCAGCATAGAAGCAATCATCTGCTGCGTTTTGCCCTGAAAATAGCGAAGCACGATAATCTGACGTTCCCTTGTTTCCAATTTTCCGATCATTTCTTTCAATGTGATTTTATCAATCAGTTCATCCTCTGTGGCAAGACTTTTATCCTCGATTTTGTCTGCCAGACGCATGCTTTCATCTTCTCCTGCATAAGCGTCCATGGAATCCGGCCTTTCCACAGCATTCAGTGCACAAATCAAATCTTCTGTGTCCGCCCCTAGCTTCTCAGCCAACTGATGAACGGTCGGATGTTTTCCCGTTTCCTTTTCTATCTTTTCCGCGGCATACTTCGCTCGGACTGCCAGCTCCTTTAAACTTCTGGAAACCTTGATGGTTCCGTCATCGCGCAGAAAGCGTTTGATC
>CAKRUL010000212.1 GCA_934403665.1 uncultured Clostridia bacterium
CTTCTCTTCCACTGAAAGAGGCAATTACGCATGCGCTTACAAACAGTCCTTCCGTTTCTACCGCAGAGAAAAAAATAGAACGTGACGCAGTGGCGCTGGAGGAAGCAGAATATAATATGCGTCAGGAAATAAAAAATCAAAAGAAATCTTATTATTACAGTACGATTCAGAATCTGCCGATTCGCAAAGGGTATTATGCCGAAACGGCGAAAAGAAATCTGGAGATGTCCAAAATCAACTTGGAACAGACCAAAAAAAAGATCGCATATGACGTTACCAGTGCTTATTACACTTTGAAAAATGCGCAGCAGTCTTACCAGATTGCGGCGGAAGCTTATCAGCTGGCTTCTGAAAATCACAGAAAGACCCAGTTGCGGATGGAGGTTGGCATGGCGACAGGCACTGATGTGCTGACTGCCGAGAACTATATGCAAAGTTCCAAATATGGGATGAACAAAGCAGAGCGCACCGCCAATCTTGCTTTGTTGCAATTCTGCAATGCAACCTATTACGACGCGGCCGGTTCTTATCAATTGACGGATGAATTGGAGGTGTCCGATTTTACTCCGCCGGATTTACAGGCAGGCATCGCCTCCGGGCTGAAAAGCAGAACGGAGTTGATTGCCGTTCAAAACAAAAAAGATTTGGATGCGTTGTACTTTGAATGCGTCAGCGCCTTGTACCACTCCAATACTTTTATGTACCGAAAAGCGGATTTGCAGGCGCAGGAAAGCGCTCTTTCCGTCACAGACACCGAAAACAGTATCCGGCTTGGAATCACAAAGGATTATTATGATATGCTGTCCTCCTATGAAAATATTGCCGTGCAGAAAGGGCAGCAGGAGCTGACCAAAAAGCAATACAGAGATACGCTGGCAAAGGAGGAGGTTGGCATGGCGACTGCCGCCGAGGTGACGGACAGTTTAAACAAGAGTGCGCAGGCGGAATTGAGTTATGCACAGTCCGTTCTGACGTTCCGTATGGCGGAATTAAAGTATAACAGCGACATAGAATATGGGTTAAACAGTGCCAGTTTGATGGGAGTTTATTGAGATGAAAAAGAACAGGATAACGAGCGTTTTTCTTGCAATGGCAGTATGCGCCGGAATGGCAGGATGCGGAGCAAAGGAAACATCCACGCAGCCGGACAGCCGTACCCCGGTGGAAGTGACAGCAATGACCAAACAAAACATGGTGGAATACTATACGGCAAGCGGTGTTGCCGCGCCTATTCAGGAGATTGATATTCTGCCGAAAACCCCTTCCAAGATTTTGAATACATATGCGGAGGTGGGCGATTCCATTGGTGCCGGTGCGGTTTTATGTGCGCTGGACGCATCGGATCTTTCCAGCCAGTTAAATCAGGTAGAGGCACAGATCAATCAATCCAGAGCCGGCGTTGCCGTTTCGCAGGTCAATAAGGAAAAAGCGCATGCAACGGGAAGAGAGCAGGCGCTGAGTCAGGCACAGTCTGCGGTTGATCAGGCACAGACGGGCGTGGATCAGGCGCAGACTGCTCTGCATAATGCCGGGACTTCCGTAGCGCAGGCACAGGCGGCGGTGGAGAATGCCCGGCAAACCATGGAAAACGCAAAGAAAGATTACGAGAACAATAAAATTCTGTTGGATTCCGGGGTAATTTCCCAGAATGTTTTGGACGGAGTCCGCTCGAAATACGATAATGCCGTTTTTGCCCATGACAATGCAGTGAGAAATTTGGAAAATGCGCAAACAGCGCTTGAGTCAGCGCGCAAGACGGAGGCCAATGCAAAAAAATCCTATGCCACAGCGGTGAACAATTATCATTTGACAGAGAAAGCACAACAGGATAATATTGCTGCCGCCAATGCACAGTATGATCAGGCGGTTGCCGGTGTCGGTGCTCTGCAGGCACAGAGAGAAAATTTGCAGACAAAGCTGGGAGAAATGCAGATTACTTCGCCGATTCAGGGAATCATTGTGGCGAGAAATGCCAAGGCAGGAGAATTCGCTTCTCAGCAAGCACCTTTGTATACGGTGGTGGATTTGTCAAAAGTTTTGATCGATGTAACGGTCGGGGAGCAAATGATTAATAAACTGGCGCCGGGTCAAAACATAAAGGTTCAAATCCGCTCTTTGGACAATCAGGTGTTTGAGGGAACGGTTGACACCATCTCTTATCAGATCGATGCAAAAAAGGCAGGGTATTCCGTTCAGGTATTGGTAGAGAATCCCGAAAACAAGATTAAGTCCGGGATGTTTGCGGAAGTGAAAATAGTGGTCAGCGAAAAACCGGATGTCTTTGCGGTGGACAGCAAGCTTTTATTCAATGACAATGAAAAATATTATGTTTATGTGATTGACGCGGAAAACAAGGCCGTGAAGAAAGAAGTGCAGATCGGCATCAAAAATGATGAATATGCTGAGGTGCTCGGCGGCTTGGAGACCTCCGACCGTATCGTTTCCAAGGGGCAGGCAAATCTGATTCCCGGGATGGAGGTTAAAATAGTAGGCGGAGATGCTCCCGTTTCAGACAGTATTCCGGTGGACGGAACCGGAGCGTCGGAAAGCGAAGGGGTATCGCTATGAATTTCTTTCGTGTTCTGGTCAGAAAACCGGTTACGGTTTTGATGATTATCATAATTGTATTGTTATTCGGCACGATTTCTATCCTGAATATCAATCAGGAATTTCTTCCGGATATCTCGATGCCGTATCTGATGATATCCACCTCTTATCCGGGCGCCAGTCCGGAGCAGGTGGAAACAATTGTCACAAAACCTTTGGAGGATGTGGTAAGCACCGTTCCTAATTTTAAGAAGGTCACCTCAAAATCCTCCGATGGCACTTCGACCATTCAGGTGGAGTTTGCCGGCGGAACCAATATGGATTCCACCATTCTCAAGGCAAGAGAAAAAATTGACATGGTGACGAAAACATTTCCCGATGCGGTGCAGGATCCTTCCATGATAGAGATGTCTGTGGATGCGATTCCCGTGATGCAGCTGGTTCTCTCCGGCGGACAGAATCAGGAGGAACTGGGGCGGATTGCGGAGAATGTCTATCAGAAGCAGTTGGAACGGATTGGCGGAGTTGCCCGGCTCGATATGATGGGCAACGAAAAGTATGAGATTAGTGTGGAGCTGATCAAGGAGCGTGCAGAAGGTCTGGGCGTCTCGGTGGCACAGATTGCCGCTGTCCTGCGGACGGAGGATGTTTCGCAGCCTGCCGGGACCGTTTTGGAAGGAATGAATGAACTTTCGGTTACGACCACCTCCGAGCTGAAAAGCATTGAAGATGTTAAAAACACGGTGATACAGACGGCAAACGGAGCGGTGAAATTGTCGGACATTGCGGTGGTTTCCAAAAAGCCGAAAACCAGTGATTTCCGGGTCACCATCGGAGATACCAATGCGGTTTATATCAATCTGTATAAGCAGCCGGATTCCAGCATTACAGAGCTATCGGCAGAAGTGAGGGCAAAGCTGGAGGAAATCAAAGAGCAGTATTCCGGTGTGGACTATGTTGTGGTATTTGACCAGGCAGAGTATATTCAGCAGTCTCTTGATTCCATTTTGGAAAGCGGCGTGTTGGGGCTGGTGCTCGCCTTGGTGATTCTCTTCCTGTTTCTGCGCAATATGCGGC
>CAKRUL010000213.1 GCA_934403665.1 uncultured Clostridia bacterium
TGGTTGTGCTAAGGCTTCCGAATTCATCATACAAAAGACGGATTTCAATCCCCTGATGTGCCTTCTCTGCCAACAGAGAAACCAGTTTTTTGCCCACTGCATCATTGCGGATGATAAAAAATTCAATATGAATGGTTTGCTTTGCGTGCCGGATTTCGGAAAACAGGTCGTCATACATTTCGTTTGCTTCGGTAAACAGGGTTGCGTTGTTATCGTTTGTGTAAGGGCTTTGCGCCTGATTGGAAAGCATATACGCAAGATCGAAGCAGGGGTGCTTCTCTTTCGGAGAAAGCGTTTCTAAGTCTTGGAAGGAGGTGCTCAGATACGGATAGAAACCGGCGGCCGCTTGCTCAAAGCTGTTATATTTTTTCTTCATTCTTCCGCCAAAACGCAGGTTCAGCGTGCTTCCGAACAAAAGATACAAAATTCCTCCGAGAACAGGGAGAAGGGTGAGCACTAAAATCCATGCGATGGTGGACTGCGGACGTTTGCGTTCCACAAAAATGACGGAAAGCAGAAAAATGATATTAAACCCCAGCAAAAGGTTGATACTCCAGACAGACAAATTCATAGCTTTTTTCCTCCTTTTTATAGTATGCACCGGGAAACGTTTTTTGAAAAAAGAAATCCGGAAAAGGGAACTTTTTCCGAAATCTTTCGTCCAAAAAGAAAAAGGAGGGTTTTTCATGAAAAAAATGACGGCGATTCTTTTGATTGTTGCTTTGCTGTGCAGTGTAACGGCAGGCGCAGCGGAAACTGTGCTGGAACGGGAGCAGATTCCCCTTGCACAGACAGAAGCGGCCGGTCTGCAAAAACTCGGCATGCTTTTGGGAACCGAGAAGGGGCTGGAGCTGGAACGGGAAGTGACGAGAGCGGAGGCAATTGTCCTGATCAGCCGGGCGATAGGGCTGACATTTCCGGAGGACGGTTCTGCGCAATCTGCATTTGCGGATATTCAGGGACACTGGGCAAAAGACACGATTGAACAATTCTATCATGCAGGTTACATAGATGGTGTGAGCGAAACCGCTTTTGCACCGGAGCGAACCGTGACAGGACAGGAGTTCGCAAAAATTCTTCTGACGGTTTTGGGCTATGAGGTTACGGATTTGGAGCAGGCTTATGAAAAGGGCATGGAATCGGATCTTTTAAGCAACAATTTCACAAAGAGCGTTGTCGCTCAGAATGCGACGTTATTGCGGAGCGATACGGCGCGTTTGTGTTTTTCGGCTTTGACCGCAAAGATGCCTTCCGGCACATTGCTTTATCAACATTTGATAGAAAAGGGATTGTATGCGCGGAACGATTTTGAAGGCGTGCTTTTCTCCGGAACACCGATTCAGGAAGAAACGACTTTTGCAGATGCGATCAACAATGCATACATGCCGCAGGATCAGAACTATATGTTTTCTCCGCTGAGCATTCGGATGGCTTTGGCATTGGCCGCCAACGGAGCGGAAGGGGAAACCAGATCAGAGATTTTGGGTGCCATGAAAACGGAGGATTTGGACGCTTTCAATGAGCGGGCAAAGAAACTGATGGAAACTTATTCCGAGACGGATCTTGTCAAACTGAATGTCGCCAATTCCATCTGGATGAACCGTAGCAAACATCCTATGCAGTTCAGTGATGCCTATCGCACGTCCATTGCTGATTTTTATCATGGCGGTGCATTTGAGGTCACAGACGAGAAGGCCGTGAAGGAGATCAATTCCTGGGTCAGTGAGCAGACAAACGGGAAAATTCCGACCTTAATCAGCAGTTCCGATTTTTGGGCTTATCTGGCGAATGCGGTCTATTTCAAAGGGCAGTGGCAGATGCAGTTTAACCCGGGTGCGACCAAGAAAGAAACGTTCACCGATCGGAGCGGAGAGAAGAAAGAGATCGATTTCATGCATCGAACCGGTTATTACCGTTATTGTGAAAACGATGGGCTTCAGATCATTGAATTGCCCTACAACAATCGGGAGGCAATTCTCGATGAAAACGGGGAATATGCCGGCTCAAAGCAATATGACGAGTTGTCCGTCAGCATGTTTTTATTGATTCCCAAAGAGGGAAGAGTGACGGATGCAGAGGCGCTTTTGAAGAATGAGACCTTGCAGTCCGCCTATGTGAGTTTCAGCATGCCGAAGTTCAAGACAGAGTTTTCTACCTCTTTGAACGATATTTTCAATGCACTCGGCATCAAAAAAGCGTTTTCCGAACAGGCTGAATTCGAGAAGATGTTTGAATCAGGGAATATGTGGATTACCGATACCATCCACAAAACCTATATCAATGTCGATGAGAACGGCACGGAAGCTGCCGCCGTTACGGGCATTGGTATGGCAGGTTCCGCATTGCCGCCTCAGCCTGTGGAATGCAGGGCGGACAGACCTTTTACCTATGTCATTCGGGACAATGTGAACGGTGAGATTTTGTTCATGGGCGAATACGCGTTTGCCGATTGACAAAAGCAACAGAGAATCCGCGGTTTTGTTTTCTTGCAACAAAAATCGCATTATTCCCCCTAATTCTTGACTTTTTGCTTCATATATAGTACAATATGTACGCAGTAAACTGTTGGTATTAGATTTTCTAATCTGCATATAATGTAAATTGTAGGACGAAAGTTCTATTCAGGTGAGCTCCTACCAATAAGTGGAGGACTTTAAATTCAGGTGAGCTCCTACCAATAAGTGGAGGTCTTTAACACAATAGGGCTGTCTATCTTGCATAGCAGCCCTATTGTCATATTCAGAGAGGTTTTGATGAACAAATTAAGATTATATACGATTGATGCCGATTATCTTAAATACTTATTTCATATTGATGAACGAGTGATGTATTGGGAAAGTGATACCTATAAAAACGATCGCAAGTACATAGGCGTCGTTTTGAATATAAACAACTTTGCGTATTTTGCTCCGCTATCATCGCCAAAGACTGCTGATTATTTCTATAAAAACGGCATGAGGCATGTTAAGAAGAATATCATTCCCATCGTGCGGTTGGTTACGGATAAAGGTCAGCTTCTTGGAAAAATCAAACTAAGCAATATGATTCCCGTTCATCCCGAACAATTGGCTCTATATGATATCAAGGGAGAAACCGACAAAAAGTATCAATCCCTTATTGTGAAAGAAATGATTTGTATCAGAAAATGCAAAGATGAAATTACCAAAAATGCTCTCGTACTATACAAACAAAAAATAAATGGCTATGAGAATGTGAGTTATTTGGACGATACTTTAGACTTTAAAGTCCTTGAAGAAGCTTGTTTAGAATATGATAAAAACAAGGTGAATTTAATAAATGAAAAGGGCACTTAGTCACAGTGCTCTTTTTTCACTTTTTAAAAGGTAGTATTCTTATATGGCTGAAAAGCGATGATATTTCTAACAGTGAACTTTTGTTTCCATACATAGATATAGCAATCATTGTCCGGGAGGTTCGGTTGTCGTAGAATGTACCATCAAAATGACGGCAGGAAACAACTTGCGAAATACAACAAATTTTCAAACACGATCCCGAAGTGTTGTTTAAAATACCGTAGTCCGAATGAAGTTTTAGAGGACTATCTTGGTGTAATGTAGGTGACAAAAATATTCAAAATCTTATGC
>CAKRUL010000214.1 GCA_934403665.1 uncultured Clostridia bacterium
TCTCTGGGCAATGGAATTGATCCGCTGGAGATTATAGATCAATACGGTGCAGATGCACTTCGCTTTACTTTGGCAAACGGGAATTCTCCCGGAAACGACATGCGTTTTTATATCGAACGGGTAGAGGCCGCAAGAAACTATGCCAATAAGATTTGGAATGCCTCCCGTTTTGTGCTGATGAATCTGGAGATTGATCGCATTGAATTGCCGAATCAGCTGGAAATGGAGGATCGGTGGATTCTTTCCAAATATAATACTTTGGTCAAAGAGGTAACGGAGAATCTGGATCGTTTTGAGCTGGGTGTTGCCTTGGCAAAGCTGTATGATTTCTCGTGGGATTTGTTCTGCGACTGGTATATTGAAATGGTGAAACCGCGGTTGTATGAAAAAGGAGAAAGTGCGAAAGCGGCACAGAATGTCTTGGCTTACGTTCTGAGAGGTTTCTTAAAAATGATTCATCCCTTTATGCCGTTTATCACAGAGGAAATCTTTCAGTCTCTTCCGGGTGAGGAGGAAAGCATCATGATTTCCAAATGGCCGGAGTTTGATGAAGCACTTTGCTTTGAAGCGGAGGAGAAAGCTGCCGGTATGTTGATTTCAGCGATTACCGGGGTGCGGAATATCCGTGCGGAAATGAATGTTCCCATGTCCAAAAAGGCACATATGTACATCAAAACGAAGGAAACAAGCGCTTTTGAAAAATCGGAAGCAATTTTTCTGAAACTGGCAGGCGCCAGCGACATCACGGTGACGGATGACATGAACTTATCTGTGGAAGACAGTGTGTCTGTTGTTTCGGAAGGCGCTGAAATATTAATTCCCTTGGGCGATTTGGTGGATTTTGAAAAAGAAATCGAACGTTTGGAAAAAGAGAAAAAGAATGTTCTCGGGGAAATCGATCGGGTAGAGAAAAAGCTGTCCAATTCGGGCTTCCTGGAGAAAGCTCCTGCGAAACTGGTGGAGGGTGAAAAAGCGAAAAAAGAAAAATATACCCAGATGCTGCAACAGATTGAATCGAGATTAACGAGTTATCGCAAATAGAGGGCACCGTTTGCTGAAACGGGGGCGTAAAAAGTTACTTTTTACACCTCCGTTTTTTATTTATAATCTGTTTTTTATCATATACGGTGAAAGAAAGAAAAAATACTTTTTTCTGAAAAGACGTTATGTTACAATAAGGAAAAAAGAAAATAGGCATCAGATGAAAAAAATCTTGATATGGCAAAGTGTGCTTGGAGGAGGAAAAATGAGTCTGAAAGAAAAATACGGCAATACGCACGATCTGCACCTTTCGGAGTGGGGGCCGTTTTCCAAACGGTATTATGGAATTTCTCATATTGCTGATCAGAAAAAGGGTCTGCGTTTTGATTTAAGTGTTATCCCGTCTTATTATCGGGCAAAGTATTTGTTCCCGGACGCTTTAAGAGATTGCGGAATCTATCCTTGGGAGACAACGACTGATCTCAGTTATTATTCTTATCGTTATGAAATGGAATGGAAGGATCGGGTTTATGCAGATGTTTCCTATTATGCTTATGATGAGCAGACAAGGGTGATTCGGTGCCGGTTTGTCAACCATACAGAGATCGCTCAAAATACTTCGGTGAGTTTAATGGCTTCTATCGAGCCTCCGCTGGTTTCCTTAAAGGATCGGCGGATCATGGAATATGGCAATTGCACCTTGCCGGAGGGGGCAGTGTATGTGGACGCTTTGTCTTATACCGATCTTACCTACCACACGGCAAGACCGACCGATCATCTGGTTTATGAGGGGCTGTTCCGCGGGGAGAAAAGGGAAAGCGGTTTTGTCAACGGAAGTGCTTTAGCGGACGGATTCGGAGAGGAGCAGGGGGACAGGGTGACCTATTCGTTTCAGATCGAAAAAGAAATGAAACATCCTGTTTTCTTGGTTCGGTATCGTGCCGGCAGAGCAAATGTATTCGATGTGGGAGGGTGCTTTCATCAACAGATTATTCTTCCGAAAACCGATCGGATTGCAGTCTGTCAATTTCCGGCAAGGCACTTGAAAGCCGGCCGGCATGACGTGGTTCTGACAGCACATGGAGCAGGCGGACTGGCATTGGACGGATTTGTGATTTGTGAGGCAAAGGAAGCGGAAAAGGTATCTTTTGAAACAGAACATTGGAATCGAAAACCGCTTCTGGACAGAATGGAAAACAGTTTGATTTTGGATTATCCCGATGCACCGGTTGTTTATGGTCTCAAGTGGCAGAGCGGAGGCTCAATTGTAAAGGAATATCTGACAGACTGTATGGAAGATTCCCTTCGCAGAACCTTTAACTTTTTTGGGGAACAATGTTATGATCATGGCGGACAAGGACATTATACCGTTCCGGTGCTGTATCCGTTTCATTTAAAGCCGCATACGACAGAAACGGTCTATGCCGTTGTGACCTGCGGAACCAAAGAACAGGTGGCACAAAAAATACAGTCGCTTTCTATAGAACCGGAAGAAATGGACGCACTCTATCAGAAACGAAGAGCCGGAAGAATACAGTTTCACACCAATACAGCAGGGCAAAGCTATCAAAAGGGCATTGAACGGATGGCTGCTGTCATTCAGAATAATATGGTTTTTCCCATCTATGTTCATGGGGATTATATTCGTCACAATACACCCGGTAAGGGATGGGATTGTCTTTACACGTGGGATTCCGGATTTATCGGGCTGGCGCTTTCTATGCTGTCGGAGGAAAGAGCGCTGGATATTCTGAATGCGTATCTGACAGAACCCGGGTTCCCGCATGCGGCGTTTGTACATTTCGGTTCCCCGGTGCCCGTTCAGTTTTATTTGTTTTTAGAGATCATGAACCGTTACGGCACAGACGAGCATTTGAAATATTTTTATCCGCGTCTGAAGCAGTATTATGAATTTCTTGCCGGTAAAAGCGGCGGCTCTGTGACGAATCGGCTGGGTTCCGATTTGCTTCAGACTTGGGATTATTTTTATAATTCCGGAGGATGGGACGATTATCCTCCGCAGGTATTTATACATGAAAAAGGCTTGGCAGGCTCTGTTGCACCGGTGATCACCAATTGTCATGTGATTCGAATCGGGAAAATGATGGCCGTTTTTGCGGAACAATTAGGCAAAGCAAAAGAGGCGCAGGAATATTACAAAGATGTCAAACGGTTTGAGAAGGCAATTCAGAAACATGCCTGGGATGAAAAATCCGGTTATTTTGGTTATGTTGTTCACGATGAACGGGGGAAACCGATCGATATTCTGCTTGATGCGGAGGGCAGAAATTTCAACATGGGGTTGGATGGAGTATATCCTCTGATCGCCGGTATTGCCACCCCTGCTCAAAAGAAAACGCTGATGAGCCACCTGAAATCAGAACGGGAACTGTGGACGTCGATTGGCATATCGACCGTGGATCAAAGTGCGCCTTATTATCATCCCTGCGGATATTGGAATGGAGCTGTGTGGATGGCACACCAATGGTTTCTCTTTAAAACCATGCTGGATTTGAACGAGACGGATTTTGCCAGAAAGATTGCTTTCACAGCTCTGCAGCTTTGGAAAGAGGAGACAGATCAAACCTATCAC
>CAKRUL010000215.1 GCA_934403665.1 uncultured Clostridia bacterium
CTTTTTGTACACCGCAGCCTCCTTATATGCAGACAAAATCTGGAATGTCTCAATATTTCATTGCATATAATATACCCAATTCTTAGATGATTTTCAAGTAATATAACTAAATAAACAGTTATTTAGCAGTCACTATATAGTTTATACAAAACAGAAAAATCAGACTCAATTTCACCGATTCTTTTCTGAATCAGCTGACGTATCTTTTTATTGATTTGAACAATTTCAACATATTTCTGTTTCTGTTTAATCAGTTCCTTTCGTTTGAAGAAATTACAGTCAAGAAAGGAGATAAGCTTATCAATTCCGCTCAATTCACGAAGACGTTTCCTGATTATTTCTATATCTTTTTCCCGATTGTTGAAAACTTCCCTGACAATGATTTGGATAGTCGCCCTCGGCAATGGATATGCTTGGCATATCTCTTTCATTTTTACATTTTCCCATATTCTATCTCGTTTGAGGGCGTGTTCCAAATCTTTCCAAGAATACTCCTTGCACAAAATCTGAATATCTGAAAAAAAACAATCAGGGGCTTTGCCAGATGCCATTGCCAGCGGCGCGCTTACAGGAATAACATCAGCAATCAACGAACGCATTGCAGAATAAATTTTCTGAGCCTTCTGCTTGATATCATTGATATCACCTCCGTTTTCCCAAAATAGATGATCCCACTTATGCATGACCGCAACACTGTTATATGGGCTTGAATTGGGAATACAATTGTTTTCCCGAAATTTGTCTAAATCGTCCAGATCACTTTCACGAGCGACAGGTTCAAAGACGTAAATGATGGCATCAGCCTTACGCCCCTGTTTATCCGTTGCCTCCAAAAAGTTCTGTGTGATCTTTTCATGCTCATCGACTGTACTGTCTGTACCGGGAGTATCTGTAACTTCACAGAATTTCAGAAAATTCTGTGAAGAATACAACTGAATAAATGAAGTTCTTTTACTCTTATCTATCACCGCATCCGTTTTGCCGGTCCATTCTTTCAATTTCTCCAACGAATATGTTTCCGGCGGTTTATCTTTCCAATGTACAGTAAAATCGCGACACTGATTAACAGAATAAGAAATCACATTGATTGTTGCGGTAGCCTCTGTCGTGTCTGTAATTGCGAGATTTTCTCCGATCAGTGCATTGATCAGAGAACTTTTCCCTGTTTTCATTCTGCCGAAAACAGCGATATTGAAAGGCTGCCTCGCGCTTTTTTCAAAGTTTTTAAGAGCCAATGTCTGTTCCTGAAGAAATGGAATTCTTTCAATGGTCGAAGCGGCTCTCGCACAGAAAAGAGAAAAACGATTCTGTAATTCTCTGCTTACGGTTTTTTGGGTATCAGCGTCAGACATTTTTCACCTCACAGCCTCGATGATTCGCGTTGCAACCGCAAACTCTTTCTTCCATTGCTTCAGCTCCTCTGTTTCTTTGCAAAGTTCCTTTGCAGAAATCATTTGACGTTCCTTGATTTTTTCCCGACGTGTATTTAATTCAGCCTGGCGGCTTGCAACAGCTTCTTTCAGGGACTTAACTGTTTTGTCTTGAACGTCATTTAAGATTTTTTGAATGTTGTCACTAACACTCTGGTATGCAGTGCTGACAGCTTTAGTCAATTCCGCGGCTGCCTGATTTTTTGCACTCTTCAATTCCTGTTTTTTCTTTAACTCCAAGGTATTATGAGCACCAAATATGCCAGCAATCAGGCATCCAGCAGCGGATCCAATTATAGTACCTAATCCAGGCACTATGCTGCCAATAGCGCCACCTATAAGCGTAGCCATAGTTCCGCCAGCCAGCCCCCCATACATTCCGGTTCGCAAATTATTAAAATCCAACGCTCCTTTCGGCGTATTTTGTTCCACGGCTCTTTTCAAACCCGCGGTATTGGCAAACACATCGTTTTCTTCGGGACTATTTTTGACAGACACGCTACTAATACTAATATTATAATCTGCCAAATCTTTCATAAGTTGCATCAACTTCATTTGTATTTTATCGCAAACCTCGTGCTCACACTCTGCAAAAAAACCAGGAAGAAGGTCAGCTATTTCATTTATATGTTCCAATAATGTTGTCATATCAGGAACACCGCAAATTTTCTGTTCAAGATCCGTATGCCAGGGACCATAGGGACGATAGTTTTTAAGGTAATTTTGCGCATCTTCTTTTAGCTGCCGGATTCCATCTTGAAATTTGTCCTGAAGTTTCGGGAGACAGCTTTGCCATTGCCGCAAATCGTTCTCTGCTTTTGTCAATCCCTCTTTGATACTTGTCAGTTTCTCCTGAGCATCTGCATTATAAATTTTTTCTGTCTGCAAAATATGATCCTTGACCCAATCATATTTCGGCAAGGCAACGAGCAGTGCGTTTTTCATAATGGTTCGCCGGGTATTGGGTATGATTTCATTATTTATGAACCTGGTCAACTGAATGAAACCGCTGTCCTTCAAATCTTCGGGATCTTTGTTTTCATCCGCTTCATGCTTCAAATGAGCATCGACTGCAAAATACCTGAGTTTATCGGCAGGAATGCCGCCGCGAGTCAGCAATATATTCCGGTTGTTCTTTTCCATGCTTTTACGCGTGTCTGTATCGACAACCATCGCCTTGGTCTGAACAAAATAAATTTGATCGGTGATTTTCTTCAAATCTTTCAGCAGCTCCAGCTCCGCCTGTCCAATAGGCGAATCAACACTGTCGGAGACCATAAAAACAGCATCTGACCGGGGAACATATTCATAAGTAATACGTTTATGTTGTTTAAAAAGTCCGCCAAGCCCTGGAGTGTCAATGATCACAAGTCCGTTTTTCAGAAACGGCGATGGAACAAAAACCTGAATGAACTCAACTTCCTTTTCATTGTCCGGATTGCCATTTTCCGTTCCGTATTTCTCAAGTTCCGAGACAGGAATTTCCAATACGGGTTTATTGGATGCTTTCGTAAAAAAAACTTTGTAAGAAATTTTGCTGCCGTAACAGATCTTGTATATTGTCGAGGTGGCAATATCAGAATTGACAGGAACAAGATTTTTCACACCAAGCAAAGCATTGATAAAAGATGATTTTCCTTTCTTAATCTCTCCCATGACAACGATGCGAAAAATTCCCGCAGACCACAGCTTTACTTTCTCAATAAAATCTTGATCCATCGGCATTTTCTTTATTTTTGCTTCAAGTTTTGCCAGCAAAACAAGAGAATTGCAGAACTCCGAAAGTGTGGGAGTATTCATTGTATTATCCATTTTATGAGCCTCATTCATTTTATATTTCTTAAATCATTCTTGCAAAAGCTTCACTGCCCAGAAGTTCAGCCGTCGTTTGGGTTGCCAGCAAACCTCCATCAAAAGCGAAATCGACATCTCCGGTATTCACCCCGATTGCCACAGCTGTTCCGATCCCGACACCGGCACTGATCCAGTCCGCCCAGCTGAAATTGTGCCAGAAGGCTGGGTCAATTCCGGCATCACGCAAAGAGGGCAGCGGAACATCTGTTGCAGTGTACCGGAAATCGCTGTTTTCCCAGGCATCCAAAAATTTATCTAATGGATAACTGACGCCAGCGC
>CAKRUL010000216.1 GCA_934403665.1 uncultured Clostridia bacterium
ACCGCTGCGAAGTAATTGCTTTGAAAGAACATATTCTTTCTTGATATCAGTTAAATACTTATACAAATTGACAATCCGAACTGCAAAGTCAAAGCTCTTAATTTCAATAATATTTTCCATTTAATTACTCACTTTCAACTTTCCATTTTCAATTGTCAATTCTTTCACCGAGGTGATGAAAACAAAATCTGGCGCATCTGCCAATTCCGCCACATCTGCAAATTGATCATCATGCAGAATGCAAAGTGCATCATGCATTATGATTTTCGTTTTCTCTTAAAACTATTATACATGTTTTAAGGCAATTGTCAAGTTATTTTGTATTGGATTTTACGGCTTTTCTTCTTTCCGCTGCAAGGCCTATATACATCCGTATCAACACAGCCAAAAAGATACCGCAGCACACAAAGCCTGCTTTTCTTCCCCAAAGTGAAATCAAAAAAGTTCCGCCGCCTGCACCTATGCAAAACGAAAGCACAATCAGAAAATAGCGCAGACTCTTTTCCCCGGCACTTCGATCTTTGCCGACTGCATACCGATAAAAATGCTCCGCAATATAGCGCAAATTCCCGGTACACATGGTAGACGCATAAGGCACTCCCGCAACTTTGCGAAAACTATTGACCTGAAGAGAACAAATAAAGGATATCGTCACATTAATCGGCATAACAGGAACCCAACCGGGCAGCCACGCAATCACAAATAAAAGGAGCGTTTCAATCAACAGAACCATTCTTTTCTCCCAATGAAGCTCTGTGCCAAAGCGTTCCCGAAAGTGTTCCGTAAGCATGACCCCCAAAAAGAAGGCAAGCACCGGAATGAAATAATATCCCGCTTTTGCAAAATTTCCTTTTGCCACGTTGATTCCCATCAACACAATATTTCCCGTTTGCGCATTTGCGAACACCCCGCCGCAAGTAATATAGGTATAGGCATCCAAAAAACCTCCGGCCAAAGCCAGTAAAATGCCAATCTCCATTCTCTCATGCAGAAGCTGTTTGCCCTCCACGAAATCTCCCCCTGTCAAGCCGCAGATATCTCCTGCTTCTATCATTTTTCTTTCAGTACCTGTTTGTTTTTCACTAAATAATCAATCCCAGAATAGAGCGTGATGAGAACCATACACCAAACACAAACATGTGCGATGACAGAAAAGCAGGCAAACGATTGAAGCATCGGCGTCATCATCAGAAGAAGAATGACCGCCATCTGCGTCACTGTTTTTGCCTTGCCCCACACGGAAGCTGCAATCACAAGATTGTTTGAGGAGGCAACCAACCGAAGAGAAGTAACCACAAATTCACGAATCATCACAATGATAACCGCGATGGAATGCAAATACCCCAAATCCATCAACACAATCATGGTGGAAATCACCAGAATCTTATCGGCAAGCGGATCCAAAAACTTCCCGAAATCCGTGATAAGATTTCGCGAACGTGCTATGTGACCGTCCAATGTATCCGTTAATGACACTGCCAAAAACAGAAAAATTGCCGCAAGATTAAATGCAAGATTGCTCTCTATATGATATACAAAAAACAAAACAACAGGAACCAATAAAATCCGCAGAACGGTAATTTTATTCGGTAAATTCATCTGCCAACACTCCTATCAAATCGTAATCCTGCGCATCGGAGATACGGACTTTGACCATCTCTCCAAACTCAATGTCTCTTTCGGAGGGAAACATCACATATCCGTCAATATCCACACTGTCCTTATAGCTTCTCCCGAAGTAAACCTGCTGGTTGCTGTCATAACCCTCCACCAGCACATCATATATTTTTCCGGATTCACGGCGATTATTCTCGAACATAACGTCCTGCTGTGCCGCCATGATTTGCTGATAGCGCGCCTGCTTCACTTTCTCCGGAATTTGCCCCTCCATGTCATAAGCTTTGGTGTCCTCTTCTCTGGAAAAGACAAAACAGCCCAAGCGGTCAAATTTCACTTGACGCACGAATGCTTCCAGCTCGTCCGCTTCTTGCTGGGTCTCTGTCGGAAACCCGACAATCACGGTGGTTCGAATACATGCTTCGGGTATGCTCTCCCGAATCCGAAGCATTAGTTGTTCGATTTGCCTGCGGTTACTGCGGCGGTTCATCTGTTTTAAAATTCTGTCATTGATATGCTGAATCGGAATATCAAAATAATTTAAAACCTTGGGATTTTCTTTGATATAAGAAAGCAGCTCTTCCGTTATCATTTCCGGGTACATATAATGAATCCGGATCCAGTCCAGCCCCTCTATTTCGGTGAGCATTTCCAACAGTTCCTTCAGCTTAGGCGTTCCATAAAGATCCATTCCATAGCGTGTGGTGTCCTGCGCCACCAAGATCAATTCCCGGACTCCTGCATCCGCCAGCTTTTGCGCCTCCTTTTTCAAAGACTCCATCGAGCGGCTCCGAAATCTTCCGCGAATGTTCGGGATCGCGCAGTAAGCACAGCAATTGTCACATCCTTCCGCTATTTTCAGGTAAGCAGTATAAAACGGAGTAGTCTGAATCCGCTCCATCTGATCAAACGAGCACAGTGCCTTCTTCTGCACATAAATTTTCCGGGAACCTTTCAATGCTTCCTCAACGACAGAGTGAATGGCATCAAAGTCAAAAACGCCTACCACCGCATCCACTTCAGGAAACTCCGTGAGCAGTTCCTCTTTATAGCGCTGCGCTAAGCAGCCGGTGACAATCAAAGCTTTTAAATTTTCTGTTTTCTTCCATTCTGCACAGTTTAAGATATTCTCAATTGCCTCTTCCTTTGCGGACTGAATAAAGCCGCAGGTATTTACAATGGCAACATCGGCCTCTTTGTCATCCAAAGTGATTTCATATCCATGTTCTTTCAGAATTGCCATCATGTTCTCTAAATCACAATGATTTTTGGAACATCCCAAAGACACTACAAAAACTTTTGTCATCAATCGCTACTCCATTCTTTTTCATCCGTTAGCCTGCTGAAACAGGTGTTGATCTCATCATAAGAAAACCCGCGGCGCAGAAAAAAATTCTTCAGCCGCTGTAAATCCTTTGGTTCGTAATTTTGCGGAAGCGTCGCAATCTTTTTTTCTGCCATGCGATACAAGGCATCCCCCTGCTCCACTTCCTCCAGCGCCGCGGAAACGGTTTCCGCAGCAATCCCTTTCTGCTGGAGTTCCTGCCGCAGGCGGTGTTTTCCCCTCGTTGTACCGTAATATTTTACATATCTTTTTGCGTAACTCTCGTCATCCAAATAGTGATATTCCTCCAAAAAGCACAACACCTGGTCAGCGACATCTTCGGGAATCTGCTTTTGCTTTAACTTATCCAGCATCATTTTCTTGGTGTAATCCCGACGCGACAGCAGCTGAAGCGCCGTTTCTTTTGCATTTCTCAGCAAAACGCTCTGTTTCAGCTCCTGTAACTGCATCTCGCTCAGCTCCTGATTCACCTGCAATTTCAGAGCAGCCGCATCCTTTTCAAACATGCCGAAAGCAAAAGAGCCGTCAATCCAGATATTGACCCGGTTCTTTTGTTTTTTCTGAGGCTGAATATCCGTGATTTGCATGCTATTCCAC
>CAKRUL010000217.1 GCA_934403665.1 uncultured Clostridia bacterium
ATTGTATCCTTGTAACCGATGATGGACGCTTTATAACTAAATTAAAAAACTGCAACATTCAGACAATGACTTTTGATGAGTTTTATGATAGTTTAGAGGAGGAATAATAATGAATCCAATTTATGAAATGTTTAATTATCAATACATTCAGCAACAGGCGCAAGAAAAGCACTTTACACAAATTGCAAAAGTACAGCAAAGTGCAAATAAATTAAAAAACTTTTTTGATAGTTTAGATGAAATAGAACCCGAATACAGAAATGACGCAAGTATAGAATTTTCTGCAATTATTTTGGATTTTATAAAAAGAAACTCAAATTGATGAACAGGAGGTCTAATGTATGGATATAAAAGAAAAACGCTTTGAGCAGGACATAGAAAGCTATATGTTAAACTACGGCGGATATACAAAGGGTGATTTATCGACATATAATCGAAAAACCGCCATTGACCTGCCGAAACTGATACAATACATAAAGGCAACGCAGCCGAAAGAGTGGCAAAAGTACGAAAGAAATTATGGTGCAGACGCTGAAAAGAGGCTATACAAGCGTTTTCAGGAATGTGTTGACACTTTCGGACTGACCTATGTTTTAAAGCATGGATTTGAGGACAGGGGTGCAAAAATAAAAATTGTATCTTTCAAAGAAAACACAACGCTCAACGATTCCGTTCTTGCCGATTACAATTCAAACATTGTAACCTGCACAAGACAGTTTAAATATTCAACCGAAAATGAAAATTCTATTGATATGGTGCTGTCCGTAAACGGAATACCTGTTGTTGCTTTGGAGCTTAAAGACCAACTAACGGGGCAAAGCGTTGCCAATGCAAAAAAGCAGTTTATGACGGACAGAAACCCGAAAGAATTTTGTTTTCGCTTTGACAACCGTTTTCTTGTATATTTTGCCGTTGATTTATACGAAGTTGCAATGACAACAAAGCTCGACGGAGAAAAAACATTCTTTCTGCCGTTTAATCAAGGCTCAAACGGTGCCGGCAACGTCGGCGGCAAGGGGAATCCCGAAAACAAAGACGGGTACGCCACAAGCTACCTTTGGGAAAAAGTTTTGACAAAGGACAGTCTTTTAAACATACTTCAAAGGTTTTTGCAGAGAGTTGAGGAAGAAAAGATTGTCTATTCAAACGGCAAAGAAGTCAAGAAGAAATCGGTTAAACTGATATTTCCGCGCTTTCATCAGTTAGATGTTGTATCAAAACTGGTTGCAGATGTTAAGGACAACGGTTCGGGGCATAATTACCTTATTCAGCATTCCGCCGGCTCCGGCAAGAGTAATTCTATCGCTTGGCTTGCCTATCAGCTTACCGAATTGCACGATAAGGACAACAAACCTATATTCACATCTGTTATAGTTGTCAACGACCGCACCGTACTCGACCGCCAAACACAGAACACAATTTACGGATTCGACCATACAAAAGGCGTTGTTGAAAAAATTGATGATGACAAACATTCAGCCGATTTAAAAGCGGCTATAAACAACGGCAAGAAAATCATTATAACAACAATTCATAAATTTCCGTACAACTACAATGAAATCGACGATACCACGGACAGGCGTTTTGCAATTATCGTTGATGAAGCGCACAATTCGCAGACAGGAAAAAATGCCGCAAAATTAAAAACCGCTCTTGCCGACACGGAGGACGCATTGAGAGAATATGCCGAGCTTGAAGGTCTTGCGGAAAATGAAGTGAAAGACCAAGAGGACAAGCTGGTTGATGAAATGCTGTCGCACGGAAAGCACAAAAATCTTTCGTTTTTTGCTTTCACTGCCACGCCAAAAGCAAAAACGCTTGAAATATTCGGCACACCGAGAGAAAACGGCAAAGGTCTCAGACCGTTCCATATTTATTCCATGAGACAGGCTATCGAGGAGGGCTTTATTTTAGATGTGCTCAAAAATTTTATGCACTATAAAACCTGTTACCGCATTGCAAAACAAACGCCGGACAATCCCGAAGTGCCGGCAAACAAAGCTATAAAAGCTGTTTTGAGGTACAAGGAACTGCATCCTCACAACATTGCACAGAAAACCGCCATTATCATTGAAACATACAGAAGTGTTACAAAAAATAAAATTAACGGCAGAGCAAAAGCAATGGTTGTAACGGCATCGCGGCTTCACGCAATAAGATATTATCACGAGATGAAACGTTATATTGAAAGTCACGGATATGACGATGTTGAAATTCTTATTGCTTTTTCGGGCGTTGTGAAAGACGGCGAATTTGAGTACACCGAAGAAGGCTTGAACAAACGAAAGGACGGAACAACCATAAAAGAAAGTCAGCTACCGTCTGAATTTAACAAAGACGAATATGCAATGCTTGTCGTTGCGGAAAAATACCAGACGGGATTCGACGAGCCATTGCTTCACACAATGTTTGTCGATAAAAAGCTGAAAGATGTCAAAGCCGTGCAGACCCTTTCAAGGCTTAACCGTATATGTCCGGGCAAAACAGATACATTTGTGCTTGATTTTGTAAACACGGCAGAGGACATACAAAAAGCCTTTGAGCCGTACTACGAGGCTACATATCTTGATGAAGAAATCAACGTCAATATGATTTACGATACAAGACAGCTTCTCCGTCAAAAAGGAATATATGATGAAAATGATATACAGGAATTTTTAAAAATATTCTTAAAAAAAGACCAAAACGACAGCGATTTGGGAACGCTCACAAGCCTTTTAAAACCCGTTGTGGCAAGATATGAGGCAATGAGCGAGGAAGAAAGGTTCGAGGTCAAGAAAACGGTTAAAAACTTTAATAAGTGGTATTCATACATTACGCAGATAAGCAGAATGTTTGACAGGTCTTTGCAGGAGGAATACACATATACGCAATACCTTGAAAAAATGCTGCCGCCTGTCAGCGACACACGGAATGTCGATTTGGAGGATAAGCTGAAACTTGAATATTATAAAATTCAAGAGGATTTTCACGGAGATATCAGTTTAGCACCGACGGAAGCAACAAAAACGCTCGAAAATCCGAAGTCATTAAAAGCAGTCGGGTTTGTGTCTGAAGAAGATGCTTTGCTTGAAGAAATTATCATCAAAATAAATGAGCGGTTTGACGGTATTTTTTCGGAGGGCGACAGAGTTATTGTTGAAACTCTTTACAACAAGGCAAAGGAAAACAAAAAACTAAATCGTCAGGCGCAGAAAAATGATGAGGAAGTTTATACGAAGTCAATATTTCCCGAAGTGTTCAAACAGGTTGCGCAGGACTGTTATATGGAACAGATGAAGGCGTTTTCAAAATTGTTTGAGGATAAACGCTTTTATGATACGGTTATGGCTACATTGGCACAGGAAACATACAAAAGTGCAAATGAAAGGAGTTAAACCTTTATCAGCACGTGTAATTTGAAAACTGCAAACGGCAATCCGAACGCAAAACGAAGGCATCCGAACTCAACAAGAGTTCGGATGCCTTCGTTTTGGTGGAGGCGGGGGGAATCGAACCCCCGTCCGAAAGCATATTCACATAAGCTTCTCCCGGCAC
>CAKRUL010000218.1 GCA_934403665.1 uncultured Clostridia bacterium
CTTATTTGTCAGTTAATGATATCGAACAGGCGCTTCACCTGAGCAGCCGCTGGGATTACGGCAAACGGGAAATTGTTTTTCGTCCCGATTCTCTGAAGCCACAGCGGCAAAGAAAAGAGAATGCACAGGCTGCCATGCTTCGTCTGGAGGATTTTTCGGCAGGCGGACTTCTGCTCCGTGCGGATGTCTGTGCGAAGTATAAAATGATTGCAGATTATCTGTATCAGAATTATATTCCGTTTCACGTAGCGTGGATTCCGCGCTATGTTCATCCTGCCGAAGGAATGGACAATGATCTTATGACGAACGGCGGAATTGAGAATGTAGGGTTCGTGAATCTTTTGGATCATTTGATTTGCCGCGGTGCCGTCATCGGTTTGCACGGCTACCGTCATCAGTTCGGCGAAACGGTTTCGGCGGAGGGCATAGAGCTCTCAAAAGATTTCAACACCTCCCCGGAAGAGATTCGGGCACTTGCGGAAAAAGGACTTCAGACAGCAAAATATTTGAATATTCCGATTGATTTTTTCGAGAGTCCTCATTATAAAGCGACGCAGAGCGAACAGAAAATTCTGAGCGAATATTTTCAGGTGCTCTATGAACCCTATCACGGAACCTGGAATCTGAATCCGTTGTTCCGTCAGAAAGACAACTCTGTCCTTTATATCCCGACCCCTTTAGGATATGTGCATGATACCGACGGCAGTCAGATGGTTCGGCGGCTCCGGCTCAGCCGGAACACCAAAACACAGTTGAGCAGTCTCTATTTTCACCCGTTTATCGAGTTGGCATATATTCGGCAGGAAGCAGACGGAAACAGCTATGATGAAAATTCTCCGCTGCATCACATTGTAGAGGCTTTACAGCAATATGGCTATGAAACGGTGACCGTGCGAGATTTTGTGTCTCTGATGCAATAGAACCATGGTTTCGGAAGCGGAATCAAAGTGTATTCTGAAAAAGGTTTTGCGATGTCCGGCGGCGGAAACGAGCAAGCTTTTTTTGACCATAAACAGAACAGAGGAGTGAATCAAATGAGCGAGTATATGAAACAATATGAAAAATGGATGGCATTTCCCGGAATGACGGAGGATTTGAAAGCGGAACTTGAGGCAATCAAAGGGGATGACAATGCGATTAAAGAGCGCTTTTTCAAGCCCTTGGAATTCGGAACAGCAGGTTTAAGAGGCGTCATCGGCGCAGGAACGAACCGGATGAATCTCTTTGTGGTGCGCCAGGCAACGCAGGGACTTTGTGAGGTAATCAAGTCGCAGAATGCCGCGGACAGAGGCGTTGTGATTGCCTATGATTCGAGAAAATATTCCGATTTGTTTGCGAAAGAATCCGCAAGAGTGTTGGCGGCAAACGGAATTAAGGCTTATCTGTTTGAGGATTTGAGACCTGTTCCGGAGCTTTCTTTTGCCATTCGGCATTTGGGCACCGTTGCCGGGATTGTGATCACAGCCAGTCATAATCCTTATCAGTATAACGGGTATAAGGCGTATTGGGAGGACGGCTCTCAGCTGCCACCGCAATTTGCCAAAGAAGTGTTTGACGTGATTGTGAAAACGGATCTGTTCACCGGTATTCAAATTGCAGATTTCGAGGAAGCCATTCAAAAGGGAATGATTGAAATCATCGGCAAGGAAGTGGACGAAGCGTTCATGGAGGAAGTTTTGAAGCTTTCGATTCATCCGGATGCCGTTGCAAAGGTTGCAGATGATTTTAAAATCATATATACGCCCTTCCACGGCACCGGAAACAAACCGGTTCGGGAGGTGCTGCGGCGCGCAGGGCATAAGAACGTGATCGTGGTGAAAGAGCAGGAAAAACCGGACCCGATGTTTTCCACGGTGAAGTCGCCGAATCCGGAGGATAAGGAAGGGTTCCGGATTGCAATCGATGACTATGCAAAAAAATATGATGTTGATTTGATTATCGGAACGGATCCGGACTGTGACCGTGTCGGTATCGTGGTCAAGGCATCCAACGGCGAATATATCACGATGACAGGGAATCAGGTCGGCGTTTTGCTCACACATTATATTTTAAGCGGCTTGCAAGAGGAAGGAAAACTGCCGGCAAACGGTGTTGTGATTAAGTCGATTGTTTCGACCAAAATGGTGCAGGCAGTGTGCGATGCCTTTGGCATTGAACTGATGAATGTCCTGACCGGCTTTAAATTTATCGGCGAAAAAATCAAGGAATTTGAACAGACACATGAGCATACTTTCCTGTTTGGATTTGAGGAAAGCTATGGTTACCTGAGCGGAACGCATGCAAGGGATAAAGATGGGGTGAATGCCTGCATGCTGATTGCGGAGATGGCGGCTTATTATAAGGCAAAGAACATGTCATTGTACGATGCGCTGTCTGCGCTGTTCCGTCAGTACGGTTTTTATAAGGAAACAGTCTTGTCCGTCACGCATGAAGGGCTTGACGGCATGGAGAAAATTCAAAACACAATGCGCTCGCTCCGCGAGAAGCCGTTGACAGAAATCGGAGGTGTGAAGGTCGTTTCCGAAAGCGATTATCAGACGGGAAAGACCACATTCCGAAACCATTCGAAAGAAACGGTCATTGCATTGCCGCAGTCCGATGTGCTGGCATATGATTTGGAGGATGATACCACGATCTTTATCCGTCCGTCCGGAACAGAGCCGAAGATTAAGGGCTATATTATGGTTTGCGATCAAGAAGAAGCAAAGGCTGCTGAAAAAATGGAACACTACACAGCGGTATTGAAACAGATTCTGAGCTGACTCATTTGCCGGTGAGACAGGTGTGTCTCATATAGAAGCACCCGAAAAGTGACCTTCGGGTGCTCTTTGCATTGTTCGGGAGGCACAACCGCGGCGAAGAGGAAGGAGGGATGATTTCAACGGAATGTTTTGACGGAAAAAAGGCGCCGCAATGCGTTGACATCAGTGCAGAAATTATGTTACAATACATCATAAATAAACCGTCGGGCAGGATGCGTTCCGTTCGGAACACAGACGGTTTTCGACGCAAGAATTTAGACGGGGTGAAACATAGCATGTTTGTTACAGCAAGTTCAGAAGTAAACGAGAAAAACCATTTGACCATCGGCGGTGTGGACACGGTTTCTCTGGCACAGAAATATGGTACGCCGCTTTATGTCATGGATGAGGATATGATTCGGCAAAACTGCCGTATTTACAAAGAGGCGATTGACCGGGATTACCATGGTAACGGTCTGATTTTGTATGCGTCCAAAGCATTTTCCTGTCTGCATATGTATCGGATTGTTCAACAGGAAGGGCTTGGTGTGGACGTGGTGTCCGGCGGAGAGCTGTATACCGCTTTGAAAGCAGGGATGGATCCTGCGAAGATTTATTTTCACGGCAACAACAAAACAATAGATGAAATCGAACTTGCGGTGGAAAACAATGTGGGCAGATTGGTTGTGGATCATTTTTTGGAATTGGAACACATCAACCGCATTGCAGAGGAAAAAAACAAAACCGTTTCGGTTTTGTTCCGGATCAAACCGGGAATCGATGCGCATACCC
>CAKRUL010000219.1 GCA_934403665.1 uncultured Clostridia bacterium
ACCGGGGCGGTCATGGTGTCCGCCATCACGTTCACCTGATAGGTGCCGGGGCGGGCATAAAACAGATTGTCAAAGCGATAAGTGCCGTCCTCTGCGATAAAGCTCTGGCGAATGCCAAAGTATTTTTCACTGTCTGCAACCGTAGCATCCGCTAAATTCACTGCCGGATCCGTCACAAACATGACGACCTTTTTGCCTGCATACTCCACAGGGAATGTTCCGGTTACCGTCAGCCGTCCGGTGTCCAAATCGTCCCAGCTCATGACGGCTGTGACCGTAGGATCTGCCGCAAAAACCGTTCCGAAGGATGTGAAAGACAGAAGAAGCACGGTTATCAGGAATAATGATATCGTTCTTTTCATTGTAAATCACTCCTTTTTTAATCTTTATAATATGTGATAGTCAACTTCGGTTCCTCGCCTTGGCGCACACTGATCTCGGAAAACTTTTTATACTCTGCGTTAGTTTCTCTTGCAAGAGCACAAATGCTGTAGCCAGTTTTTCCGCTGATGGAAATCGGCTGAATCTGATAAGTGTAATTTCTATATATAAGTTTGTTTGAGTTAGTCGCGTCGGCAGGGATATCCACATCGTTCTTGTTGATTTTATTCTCAGAAATGGTCGGAACACTATACGCAATTGCATACTTTGACGCATCCGTCACCCAGTCAGAATCTGTGTTTTCAAACAAATCCAAATGCACCGATTCGTCACCATCGCCGCTTAAATTAAGTCCGCCTGCAACCAATGATACCGATGCATCCGTCACTGTGCAATTCTCCGGCACCGTCGTATTAAAATAAAAATACGCGTAAGAGGTCGCACCGGTATATGTCCCATCCCAGTTTGTCAACAGCATTCTGCCTATCGTACCGTAATTTAGAAATTGTACATCGTCGCATTTTCCCGCTTCCTCAACAAGCATTTCTGCTTTGCTATATCGACTGTTTCCAATCATACTTGCTGAAATTTGCTCAGTTTTTGCCATCTTAAACCGATATGTATAACCGCCGGAGGTTGCAATGGTAGCGGTTCCGGGCAATTCCACTGCCGGTGTGTAGGTCGCCGTGGTGCCGTTTGCCAAAGTGTAGATGATTTCCGGAACTTCGGTCGCTCCGACATCGGTTTTTATGACATACTCATAGGTATCCGGGTCAAACTCTGCGAGTCTTTTGCCTCCTACAAAAACGGCTGCAACCTGACCTTCGGCAGCACTGTCCTCCCGATAATATGTGATTTTCAGTTTCGGTAATTCGCCGGATTGCATACTCAACATAGCATAGACATTCCAAGGCGACCCTTGATTGATAATCCCTGTGAAGGAGACAATTTGCTTGCCTTCAATCACATCAGGTTTAATGGTGGTTACGGCAGGAGCGAAAGTGCCCAAACTCGGTTTCGTATACGCTGGAATGGATAATGTGGTTCCTGCTGCCGTGCTGGCATAAGCAGGCGCCGCCATTTCGGTATACTGCCCTTGTGCCTTATCCGTCCAAGACGTGTCTGTGTTTTCAAACACATCATAGGTTAGAGTTCCATTGTATTTGTTTTCTTTGTCTATGCCCTGAAGCATCAGTGTCATTTCTGCCTTTTCCACAACGGCATCTATAGGCAGATTCGGCCGAAAAGCAAAATATGCCTTTGAATTTGAATTTTTCCAATCTTTCATATTCAAAATCCGATTGTTTACATCGTAATCGGTCGGATTGTAAACAAAATCGGAGGTTGCGTCGCCAATGCCCATCATTGTGTCCCGATGATGCTCCGCTGCTTTAAACGCTGTTACCTCAACGGTTTTCGTGAACTGGAACTTATAGGTCTGTTCGGAGCCATCGGCCGCATGGGTCTTGACAACGGTCGTTCCCGGCAGCTCAGTCGCCGCGGTGACTGCCGCCGTGGTGGAAGCCAATGCCGTTTCAAAGGCAATAACCGGTACTGCATCTGTGGTAGGATGAATCCGATAGGTCAACGTGCTCGGATCAAAATTTGCAAGCGGTGTGCCGTCCACGGTAACGCTCTTTAAGGAAGCCGGGGTCAACGCCGTAATATTCAATGCAATGTTATACTGCGCTGTTGCCGTGCCGTCATGGGAAACTGCGGTCACAGTCGCCGTACCGCTGGTTCCGGAGATGTTGTTCACTGTGATGCTGGTGGAAAGGTCATACGGAACCACCTCGATTGCCGGGGGCAGATCGTCTTCCATGACGCTTAAGTTCATAGAATAGTCGGTCTTGCCTGCCTCCAAAGGCAGTTTGTTGCCTGCGACGGTGATGGAAGCAATCTCACAGGTGCTGTTTTTAAAGTTTGCAGGCATTGCCAAGGGTGTCATGGTTTCCATGTCGGAAACCAACAAAGCGATGACCTCGTATTTTGATGTGTCGGCTCCCAGCTCCGCGCTGGTTACGGAAATGGTCTTTTTGCCATCCGCAGCGGAGATGGAACCGGTTGTCTTTTTCAGATCAATCAATTTTCCGTTGTCAATCACCTGCAAAAGGAAACAATAGTTCTGCGCATTCGTACCTGTTGCAGTACGCTCCAGCTTACACTCAGCTGTCACTGTTTTTCCCGGTGTCAACACCGCTGTTGCCGTGCCGTCCGTTAAAAAACGGAATTCAGACGCCTTTACATTCGCTGAAAGGTCTGCGCCGGCTGCTTGGGCTGCCATTCCGGGAACGCACGCGAAAAGCAGTGCGAACACTAAAAATAAGCCTAAGAACCTTTTTTTCATGGGATCACTCTCTTTCTTTGATTTATTGTATATGTACGGTATAAAAACCCTTTGATAAATAAAGCAGAAGGCTGCCCGTTCCGGCCGTCCATCCGAATCCGGAACGATTGTCCATGGCGGGGATCTCTTTGCCTTCCTGTGTTGTCACCGTTGCAATGTCCCCTGTTGCTCCAAGCGTCACAGAAACATCTTCTTCACAGGAGATGCTCAACTCCCCCTCGCCGTATGCAGCAGAAATGCGTTTGTCCGCCGCAAATATCTCTGTGCCGTTCACGGTGAGAAAAGTGCCGTCCGCCATCAGATAATTTCCTTCCTTTACAAGAATCGCGGCGGCATCCGTCTCAATTTCCTCCGCCGAGATGTTTTGTGCATCATCCGTCTTTATGTAAGCAATTGTGCCGTCTGCAAAGGTCAGCTTCTGCACATTGTCAATGAGAACGGCAGACGGTAGCACTGCCGCTGTCTCCGCAGGATGCACAGACATAGTGGCGATGATTTTCGTGCTGTTTGTCTGCGGTGTGGAGAACCACACTCTTTGATGAATTGGCTGCGTTGCGTACTCTCCGGAAGGCGTGTAAACCGTACCGTCCGGTCCGGCAAATTGGTCGCTGTACTGCGCTGTCATGCCGGCGGGATACTGAATCACCGCATCCAAAGCCGCTTTTCCCTGCTGAATGGAGGCGGACTGATTTGTGTAGCTTGCAATCGAAAGAGCATTCAGCCACCATTCAAAGGAGGAGGCTTGCCCTCCGCTTCTCTTCAGGTCGTCAATCACGAGAAAGGTATCCGGACGGAGATAAATC
>CAKRUL010000220.1 GCA_934403665.1 uncultured Clostridia bacterium
CGACAACGGGGACAAGCGCGATTCAGAACAACTATTATTTAGAAAACATGGGAGCGAATCATACAGACACCGTGACCTCCGGTTTGACTTCCAAGACTGCTGCGGAGCTGGCAGATCTCGCAGGTCTCGGTTTCAGCACCTCTGTGTGGGAGATCAATGAGAGCATTGGCTATCCTTATCCGATATTGATCGGGAATGAATACCCAGCTGTGATTCCGGAAACGTATGATTTGCCGTTTGAATCATTATATACCTTGTTAGAAGCCGAAGCAGGAACCATTGCATCAGGCGTGGTGTCGAATGTCCAGAAAACGGCGGATGCGGAGGCTTCCGGCGGCTATGCGGTGCAGGTGGCAGGTGCTGCGGTAAAAGAAAGCGATATTCCGGCGACAGCTCCGTATTCTTATACCATAACGACAGAGAAGAATGCTTCTTATGACCTTTGGATCAGAGCAAAAAAACCGAAAGCTGCTTCCGGAAGCTTTTGGGTTTCCATAAACGGTGCGGCATATAAGGCTTACTGGATTGGAGGCAGCACAGAGGCCGTGACAGATTATCAGTGGGTCAAGCTGGGGAAATACAATCTGACTGGCGGAGAGAACACCATTCGCATCTGTTATCGGCAGGCGACCCCTGTTTATATTGACAGCTTCGTTCTTTCAAGAAGCAAAACCTTTGTTCCTTCCGGCACCACAGGAAATCTTCCTGCCGCCATCGGAACAGAAGAATATGTAAACGAGTTTGAACCCTTTTCACCGGCACCGTCTGCACAGCATCCGCGCTTGCTGGTGAACGCACAGGATCTTCCGAACATTCGTGAACGGCTTCAGAGTACAGAACACGCGGATGTATACAACCGTTTGCTGAGGAATGCGAACAAATCGCTTTCCTGCAAGCTCCCTGCATTTGAGTCGGGCAAGAGCAATCATTCCAACGACTGTCTTTCCTATATCGAAAGCAATGCGTTTCTGTATCTGATGACCGGAGACAGCGCAAGGGCGAAAAAGGCGATTTCGGGAATTCGCAATTACCTGAAAACGTATGAAGCCGGGTTTGACGTCGACACGGTTACCCGGGAAGGCGGACTTGCCATTTTCACGGCGGCTGAGGTCTATGACTGGTGTTATGATGAACTGACCGAGGAAGACAAGTGGGAGATCATTCGTCTCTGCATCGCACATGCCACTCGGATGGAATGCGGCTGGCCGATTGCTTCTTCAATGCCTTACATTTCCGGGCATGACATAGAAGCAATGATTATGAAAGATTTGTTCGGCTTTTCCATCGCCGTATATGATGAATTTCCGGATGCATATAACGCAGTGGGTAAACAGATTTTTGAACAATATCTGCCGACCTTGAATTATTTTTACGAGGATGAATATCACAATCAAGGCGAGCATTACAGCACCTATCGGCACACCTTCGAGCTTTATCTGAAATGGATTTTGGAAAAGATGGGCTATGGAGAGATGCTAAGCGGCAATCAGCAATACATATCTTATGAATTTCTCTCGCTGAGACGGCCGGACGGCGGCTTTATGGCGGACGGAGACGGACATCACAGCGACGGATATTATAAAATTGCACAGATTGCGCTTCTTGCAGGCAATCTGTATCGCAATCCGTATCTGCGGCAGGAATTTTACCGCTGCAACACAAACGGATATACGGAAACACTTGGACTCACCCTGTTTTCCAGCAGTGAAGTACATTTCCTGCTTCTGGACGATCCCTCCATCGGGCTGTCCGCAAGGGAAGAGCTTCCCTTGTCCCGCTGGTACGGCAAACATTCCGGCTTAATGTCGGCAAGAACCGGCTGGGCAGAGGGGAAAGACGCCAATGTTATGATGGTCAACATGAAGGCGCCGGAGCGTTACTTCAAAGGGCACAGCCATCTGGACGCAGGAGAATTTGAGATTTATTATAAAGGAGCACTGGCGCTTGACAGCGGAACTTATCAGACATTCGGCAGTGCGCATGACTATGCTTATCATAAACTGACGGTTGCGCATAACTGTATGCTGATTGACGGTCCGACAGAAAAATCACTTTGGAGCAACAACTATTCCAATGCCGGCGGACAAAAACCGCCAACGTTTATTTCCGGCTCCAATACGCTGGAGGATATCAAAGGCTGGGCAACCGACTATGGAACTGTTTTGGGATATGATTTCGGAGAGAACTTGTATTCTCCCTCTTACACCTACTTGAAAGGGGATTTGACAAAAGCATACAACGGCAAGGCACAGACCTATACCCGTACGTTTTTGTTTGAAAACTTCTTTGACGAGGTTTATCCGGGCGCTTTGATTGTGTTCGACAAAGCGAAGTCCAATGCAGATCAGAAGGATTACAAGCGCACCTGGCTGTTACATTCTCAGGAAGAACCGGAGATTTCCGGAAACACAACGACGATTCGGAGAACCGAAAACGGATATAACGGAAAACTCACCAACCAGACGTTGCTCCCGGCGCAGCCGAGCCTGACAAAGATCGGCGGAGCAGGGCAGGAATTTGTGGCGGACGGGGTGAACTATCCGACTACCGTCACAAGTGAAAGCGGACAGTGGAGAGTAGAGCTTTCCTATCCGACTGCACAGGAAACCGAGTATTTTCTGAATGTGCTTCAGGCTTCGGACGACGACGATTCGATCGTACCGCTGGCATGCACACAATATGAGACTGCATCTCATGTGGGCGTTCAGATCAAAGACCGGGTTGCGTATCTTTCCAAACAGGAAGCGCGCATCACGGATTCCATCACGGTACAGGGCGGCGGCGACAGCGAAACGCTTTTGTTCCGGATAGACGGCTTACAGGAAGGAACCTGGAGCATTACCGGCAACGGTATCACCCTTCAGAAGAGCGTCAGTGATAACGGCGGCGTTCTGAGCTTTGAAGGAGCGCCCGGCACCTATCAGCTGAGCTATGTAAACAGCACATTCACATCGAAGGATCTTTCCCTTGCCGGAGGCATTCGCCCCCTGACAGAGGAAAAGGTATACACACAGGTTGATGACAATTTCGCAGTTCTGAACACGGAGAAAACGGAAACCACCGTATATGCTCCCGTCAGCGAGCTTGCAGCGCTTTGCGGCGGCACGGTGACCGAGACGGAACAGGGAACCGTTCTTTCCAAAGGGAGTGCCGCACTTGTATTCCATGAGGGAAGCCACATTGTGGAAAGAAATCTGGGCACAGGGGAACAGGCGATGTACACAGCCAATGCCCCCTATCGGAAAAACGGACTTCTCTATGTGTCTGTTCTCGACTGTGGCAAGGTTTTGAAAACGGATGTCCAGTATCGAAGCTATATGAACATGCTGTCGCTTCACACAGGCAAAACAAATGCGACGGACACGCTGCAAGACTCACTGGAGATTCAAGTGAACAAAAATGCAGGGGGAACCGTCACCGGCAACAGCTCATCAGTGACGCCCGGGCAGTCTGTTTTGTTCACGATTACGCCCGATGAAGGATATTACATCGAGCGTGTGGAATGGAA
>CAKRUL010000221.1 GCA_934403665.1 uncultured Clostridia bacterium
ACCTGCACCAGCATGCACTCCCGAAACCGCCGCGCAGGTATTTTGATCGGACAGGGAAAGTCGGTGGAAGAAGCGATGAAGGAAGTCCAAATGGTGGTAGAAGGAGTTCTCTCCTGTAAAACAGCTTATGCGCTTGCGAAGAAGTATGATGTTGAGATGCCGATTGTGGAGGAGGCATATCACGTTCTGTTTGAGGGCGCTGATGTGAAACAGTCAATGACGAATCTGATGCTGCGGGATAAGAAAAACGAAATGTGAAACACAGCGGCGTCACGGAGGAAAAGCCATGTATGAAACATTGCTTCAGAAAGCGCGGGAAGCCAGCGAACATGCCTACGCTCCATATTCTCACTTTCCGGTAGGGGCGGCGCTTCTTGCGGCAAGCGGAAAAATTTATTGCGGTGCGAACATTGAGAATGGCAGCTTCGGAGGAACGATTTGTGCGGAACGCACCGCCTTTTTGAAGGCGGTTTATAGCGGCGAAAGAGACTTTGAGGCGATTGCTATCTTCTCTCCGCAGCGACAGAATCTGATTCCCTGCGGTATTTGCCTGCAAACGATGCAGGAATTTTGCAGAGAGGATTTTTGGATTATCGGAGAGCAAAAGCATTATATGCTGAAAGAGTTGCTTCCCTATGGTTTCCGGTATTAAAAATGGTTCCGGAAACGGCGGACGCAGAAACTCAGAGGAGATGTAAGAAAGAGCTTACATCTTCTTTTTTTGATGGCAGATCGGAGTGAAGTACCGTCTCACCCGGCTTATCCCAAAGCTTTCCTCGGATAAAAGACAATTTGCGCTGTCTTTGGTTTTCTTCCGGTTCGGCTTTTTTTATCCGGGCTTCTGCTCTTCTGCAACCGAACGAAAATCGGTTGCCGGAGGGCTTTTCTTTTTGCCCGGAACGAAAAGAAAATGAAAAAATTTATGAAACTGTAATGGAATTGTCAAAAAACTTTTACAAAATTGAAAAAAAAACTTGAAAAGTGGACGGAAAAGTGATATATTTTGAATGTAAGTGGTTTGAAAATACATAGATGTGGTGTAAAGTGGTTTATATCACCTGAAACGAGGTGAACAAAAAGGTGTTCTACGGACAGAACAGGCATACGATTGATCCGAAGGGGAGAGCAATCTTTCCCGCGAAATATCGTGAAAAACTGGGCGAGGTATTCTACATCACCCGGGGGCTTCAGTCCTGCCTTTTTGTTTATCCGAAAGACGAATGGCTGAAATTTGAGGAAAAGCTGAAAGCTCTTCCGGACAGTACGGGCGGCGCTATCCAGCGGTATTTTTTCAACAATACGGAGGAAGTGTCTTTCGACAAACAGGGAAGGGTGCTGATTCCCGGTCATCTGCGGGAGTTTGCAGGTCTTTCCAAAGACATCGTGATTGCAGGGGTGTCCAGCAAAATTGAAATTTGGGATGCCCGGAAGTTTGATCAGCTGAACACGATGGACAACATGTCTCCCGATGAGATTTCAGCACAGATGGAACTTCTCGGATTGTAGGGTGATGCTGTGACCGAAAAGGAATTCAAGCATGTATCAATCATGCTCAACGAGTGTATTTCATATTTGAGAGTGAAGCCGGACGGCATCTATGTTGATGCAACGCTGGGAGGTGCAGGACATGCGAAGGCGGTCTGCGCCAAGCTTTCGGAACAAGGAGTCTTTCTCGGCATTGACCGGGATTTGGACGCTCTGTCCGTCTCCGGAGAAAGACTTTCCAAATACTCTTGCCGTGTGATTCTGGAACATTCCAATTATACGGCGCTGAAAGAAATTCTGGAAAAACACCAAATTACGGGTGTGGACGGTATTTTGGCAGATCTGGGGGTTTCCTCCTATCAGTTTGATTGCGGGGAAAGAGGATTTTCCTACCGTTTTGACGCTCCTTTGGACATGCGTATGGATCAAACGCAGACACTTACCTGCTATGACATTGTGAATGGATATGAAATGGGAAAGCTGTTTCGGATCATAAAAGAATACGGGGAAGAAAAATTCGCGCATACGATTGCAAAGAATATCGTAAGGCAGCGGGAGAGCAAACCGATTTCAACGACCTTTGAATTGGTGAAAATCATTGAGAATTCCATGCCGAAAAAATATGTGGCAACCGGAAAAAATAAGGCGGCGAAAACCTTTCAGGCATTGCGCATCGAGGTGAACAATGAGCTGAACGGTCTCAGACAGGCAGTGGAGGGTTTTTTTGACTGTCTCAATCCCGGCGGAAGACTGGCAATCATCACGTTTCATTCGTTGGAGGATCGGATTGTAAAGACAGCATTTAAGGAATTTGCGACCGGATGCACCTGCCCCAAAGAGTTTCCTGTCTGTATTTGCGGAAAGAAGCCAAGGGGAGTATTAATAACAAGAAAACCGGTGATTCCCTGCGAAGAAGAAATGCTGGAAAATACCCGTTCTACCAGTGCAAAACTTCGCGTGATTGAAAAGACGGAAGCGATGGGGACGATCCCGGAAAACGGGTAACAATCGTTTTGTTTGAAAGGTGGATATTTTGGATGAAGTACAATAGGACAAGCCTGGCGTATAGCACGGAAGAAATCGTGGAGGAAATCAATCCGGCACAGAATCATACTCCGAAGACACAGCAGAAAAAGAAAAAGGGGAACGCGTATCGCTTTTTTATTCTCTGTGCCCTTTATCTGCTTGCCATTGCCTGCGCACCGATTATGAAATCGACTCAGGTTGCTATGGCAAAACAGCAGCTGAACAAAGAAAAGGCCGCATACAATGAAGTTCTGAACGAGAACAAACGCCTGGAAGTGGCAATCAACAGTGAAGTGGATCTGCGAAAGGTAGAAAATATCGCTCTGACAAAGCTGGGCATGAACAAACCCCTCCCCAGCCAGATTATCTATGTCAACACGAACGCGAACAATTACGGTGAAGTGATTGCTGCGGACAAAACGGAAGATGCCGGAAAGGATACCGTATGGGGTTCTTTTGTCAAATCGTTTATGGGCATGTTCGCCTTCAGCAATTAGTCTCCGGCGGTGTATTGTCATGAATATGGGTTGTCGGCAGCGCATATAATTGAATGAATGAGTTTCCGAGGAATGAATGTCATTCCTCTTTTGTTGTATTTCAGGGGGACATCAAATTATGACAAATAATAACAAAAAAATCAAAAAAAGAATCCTTGCAATGCTGTTTGTTGTGGTCGGATGTTTTACTTTGCTGGCAGGCAAGCTGGGATATTTAATGATTGTGAACGGTGACGAGCTGAAACGGCAAGCGATGGAGGATCAGTCCCGTGACCGTCTGATTAATGCAAAAAGAGGAACGATTTACGACAGAAACGGCAAGGTGCTTGCCATCTCTGCATCGGTGGAAACGGTCAGCATTTCTCCCGTCACAGTCCGGAAAGACGGTAACCCGGAAAAAACGGCGAAGCTGCTGGCAGAAACACTTGGTCTGGACGAAGAAAAAGTGCTGGAGAAAATCAATAAAAACACATCCTATGAGATTATCAAGCGCA
>CAKRUL010000222.1 GCA_934403665.1 uncultured Clostridia bacterium
ACATAAACCTGTTCCACATGCGTCAGACCCATCTCGGAAAGAATCTTTTTTACCTCCAGATTCAGCCGCGGCAAATAGCCTGTTTTTAAATCTTCTTTTGCCTGTGCCATATAGCCGCGCGTCTTTTTTAAAAGATTCAGGCGGTTCGTCAAAGCGGTGATTTCCTCTTCTGCGGCAGCAAGCTCTTCCTCCAGACGGATGCGCAGTTCCAAATCGCCTTTATAGTTGAGGGCTTTTCCAGAAAGATTTGCGTACTCCACATTTTTCTCGTTCAGCCGCGCTTCCGCCGCCGCTTTTTCCCGGAGCAGCTCTTTTTTGCTTTCGGTGCTCTTTTCCGGTATTCTGTCTGCAAATTGCGGTTTCCACTTTGCAAACTCCTCCGCATCCGCTGCCGCGGCAAACAGCTTGCGGTCATTTTCCAAAGAAAGACTCAGAAGCTGATGCTGATGCAGTAAATTCTGATAGGAGAGATATTGTTCATGAAGCGCCTTTGCATTCTCGCAACGAAACTGTGCAAGCAGTGCCTCTTTCTGTTGACAAAGCGTTTGCCGTTTTTGTTCCTGTTCTTGCTTTTGTCGCTGTTGCTCCTGCATACAGATTTTTTTATTTTTTTGATGCTGATACCAACAAAAACCGGAAAGAAGCAAACCGATTCCCGCCAAAACGGCAAACAGCATTGGTTGCCACAAAATGCATCCGGCAAAAACCACACTCAGCACAGACAGAATCATTGAAAACCAAAGATAGCGGCTGTTTTTTGACTCCGGCACACCGGGAATATGCAGTTCCTCTGCCGTATTGCTGTCTGATAGTTCTCTTTCCAGCGCCTCACACTTAGAAATGTGCTCCAAGGAAAGAGCGGCCAAATAGTCGGTCTGTTTCTGTTCTTCCTCCAATTTTTTGAGTTTCTGCTCATTGTTTGCAATTCTCTGCTGAAGAGCTTCCGCCTGCTTCATTTTTTCATATTGATCATATACTTCAACCTCTTCAATCCGTTGAAGAAGCTTTGCAATGTTTTCTTTTTCCTGCTCCTGCTCCTTTACAACTCGCTCCATGTGAGTTGTCAGAGCCTGATGTTCCTGTTCCTTACCGCGGAGTTCTCTTTTTTGTTCCAAAAGTTCCCGCCGTGTCTGCTCCAATTTGTCCAAACGATGATTCTTGCGCTCAATCAGGCTGATCGCGGCATTGATTTTTTTGACAGCGTCCAGCTCCTCTTCTTCCTTGTCCTGTTGGCTGAACATTGCCAGCTGTCGGTTCACCAAAGGGGCATTCCGCATTTCTGTCAGAGAGCGGTCCTTCATGTATGCGAGATTGTCAAACATCTCCTCCGGTATTTGAAAAAGAGCTTCTCCCAAACACATTTCCGCTGTTTTCCATTCGGTTCCCAGTTGTTTGTCCACCGTTTTCTGCGCACAGCCCCGTTTGGTTTTCCCCATAGAAAAGTCACTGGTAAACTTTCTGCCGTCATCAGTTGTAAAATCCACTGTCCATTCCGCTTTCTTTTCATTTGCGGGAATATAGCAGATTTTTTCCTGGTTTTCTTTGGACTTGGCAGTCAGCGGATAAAAAGTCGTTTTCAGAGCAGTGTGCAATGTCGTTTTTCCGGACTCGTTATCACCATATATAATATTCAGTCCTTCTGAAAATTCCAAATCCTTGCCGCAAAATTTCCCGAAGTGCTCCAAATAAATCCGATCAATCTTCACAGTAAGCCCTCCTTTGTCACCAAAGGATTCACCGCACGAAGACCGCATTCGATGATTTCTTGCTTCTCTTTCTCTGTCAGGGTTTCATCCTCCGTCACCAATCGCACAAATCCTCCGCGCAGTGTTTGTTCGCACTTGATTGCCTCCAGATTCACCGCAAGCCTTGTGTTGTTCTTCAATTCCAAGTGAAGAAACAGATCTGAAAATTCCTCCTCCAGTTGCCGCACGTCAAGAGAAAACCCTTCCGGCAATTCTCCCTCTAAAGTGATTTCAAACAAATCTCTGTCCCTGTCATAGGCTTCGGTTGCTTGCCGGATTGCCGTTTGAATATCATAGGAGGTCAGGCAGTCCGAAACCGAAACCCGCAATTGATAAAACCGAAACTCGGACACATCCATATATTCCACATGAAATTCCTGTTTTGACAGTTCAATATAATTCACGGAAGGAGCAGAGCTATCCTTGAAGCTGTGGGGCTGCGGAATACCGGAATAGCCATAGTAAGTTCCGCCTTCTTTTCGAATCTGTTTTTCATTATGAATATGCCCCAATGCCAGATAATCAAGACCGCTTGCCGCAATATCTTCGGAACAGATGGGATTATAGTCGCTTTGACGCTGTAAGTCTCCGTGCAGAAGCATCAGATTCAGTGCGTCCGGATTTTCTGCGCAAAAACCGCTCAACATACTTTCCCGCATCACTTCTGCGGAAAAACTCTGTCCGTACACATCGCAATTCCACTTTGGCAACGATACCTTTTCCATCTCTGCACCGAAAACGTGAACATTTTTCCATGTGGAAGCAATGTCATAAAAACGGCTTTTGGAAAGGCAGTCATGATTGCCGCAAGCAATAAATACCATGGCCTTTGTCCGGGAAAAACGATCTTCCAAAAAACGAAATGTATTCTCATCTGTAAAAGAATCTTCAAACAAATCCCCGGCAATCAAAATCATGTCTGCCTGTTTTTCTTCCGCCAGCGCGATAATACGATCCAGCACCTTGAATTTGTTCTCTCTCAGCTTATTCGCCGTTTCCCAGCCAACACGGGAACTCAAGGGAGCATTCAAATGCAAATCCGCAAAATGAATCAATTTCAGCAATTTCACACTCCCCCTTCCTGCCCAACGGACAAAATCACATAAAATATCATTTTGATTTTATCATACAAACTCTTTTTTGTAAACATTTTGTAATATAAATTCCGAAATTTTTGAACAGCCTTTCTCTGTGATCCCTTGCAAAAGCGTTCTGATATTGTTATAATAAAGACAGGAAAACGGATCAATTCATATTCACTGGAAAGGATGGACAGAATGAAAGGAAAATGGATTTGCATCGGAATTCTCATCGGCGCATTTGTGGTTTCCTCCGTTTGGGGAGTCATGCATCTGTTTGAAGTGGGAAGGATAGAGCCCGCGGATGGGCAAATAACGCTTCCCTCCGTCTCTGCATCTCCTCAACCTTACGGAAACGAAAAAGACATCACCCTTACCTTATATTTCGGGGACGAGACAGCTTCTCATTTGCTGCCGGAACAGAGAGTGATTAAAGTAGCCAACGAAAAGGAACTGCCCAAGCTGGTGATGGAAGAACTTATAAAAGGTTCTGAAAATTCCGGTTACAAGAGCGTGATTGACAAAAATACAAAACTGAACTCTGTAAAAGTAACGGATCGAACCGCCGTTGTTGATTTCGGAGACAATTTTGAAACGCTGAATACCGGCGGCTCCGCACGGGAGCGCCTCTGCCTTTATGCCATTGTTGATTCTCTGACT
>CAKRUL010000223.1 GCA_934403665.1 uncultured Clostridia bacterium
TCTGTCGTTTCCGTAACTGCCATAGGGATGAGCTTCCAAGTCAAACAGCTCTTTTGCCAATTCTCTGACCCGTTCTCTCATTTTAAAAATACAGTCATTTTCATTGCCGAATCCACGGACGATATCCTCCGCCAATGCTCTGCAGGACGGCGCCCCGCAAGAGCCGCAATCCAAATCCGGCATACTCTGATAGATGCGTTCCATTTCTTCCATCTTGCGGATGGCTTCCTGAAAATCTTCATCCAGCTTCATCACCTGAGCGGCTTCCAACGTCTTTTCCCAGGATAGTTCCGAAAGATCGATCGGTTCCATCGGCTTGGATTGCGTCTGATGCGCCGCCATATTTTTAATCCGAGTCGAAGACACAAACGAATTTTCCACGTTCAGTGCACCGCCGACACAACCGCCGGTGCATGCGGACAATTCCACAAACGCAATCTCCTCCAGTTTATCGTCCTCAATCTCTTCCAAAATTTTCATCACATGATGAATACCGTCAACCGCTATGTATTTCGAGGTTTTGATTCCTTCGCTTTCCCCGCCACTCCGCGCCCAGGAAATTCCTTCCACTCCGGAGGAGCAAAGCGGTTCTGGTGTCTGGATCTGTTTCATCACCGGAAGCAGTCTTGCATAAATATCATGCATCGAAAGCGCTCCGCTGACATAAGATGTTTCCATTGCAAGAGGTGCTTTGATGCTGGTGACCTTTGCCGGACAGGGGGTGATAAAAAATACGCCGATTTTGGAATCCTCCAATCCGGTTTGTTCCCTTGCCTCTTCCCGTGCCAGCTTTGCGGCAGTCTCCATGGGAGACAACAGCGGAACAACATTGCCGAGCAAATCCGGAAACCGGACGCGTATCAACCGCACCACAGCCGGACACGCCGATGAAATCGCCGGCAGACGAAGTTTGCCTTCTTCCATCTGCTTTCGTGTTGCCATGCTGACATATTCCGCGCCTCTTGCCACCTCAAAAACAGAATCGAATCCAATCTTGCGAAGCCCCGTCAACACTGTATTGATCTCTGCATTGTGCTTAAACTGTCCATACAGTGAAGGTGCCGGCAAAGCAATCTTATATTCATACGCATCCAGCATGGTCAGCGGATCAGTGACTGCCAGTTTGGCGTGATACGGACAAACGCGGATGCATTCTCCGCAATCAATACATCGTTCCTTGATAATCTTCGCTTTTCCGCCTCGCACACGAATCGCTTCGGTTGGGCAACGCTTGATACAGTTCGTGCACCCATGACATTTTTCCCTGTCAAGCGTAACAGAATGAAAATACGACATAGTCTCACCTCATAAATTCACAGTCAGAACCAATGTTGTACCCTTTCCTATCTCTGTATCTATCTGTAAATCATCCGCATACTTTTGAATGTTGGGAAGTCCCATTCCGGCACCGAACCCCAGTTCCCGAATCTTTTCAGAGGCGGTGGAATATCCCGCCTGCATAGCAAGCTTCACATCCTGAATTCCGGGACCGTGATCGCAGAAAACAACCCGAATCCGCTCTCCGTTCACCTCTGCCGTGCATTCGCCGCCGCCGCCATGTATGACCGTATTGATTTCGGCTTCATACATTGCAATCGCAACCCTGCGAATGGTCTGAGACGGGAGTCCCAGCTTTTTCAGCACCGTTTTGAACTGGCTGGAGGCCTCGCCCGCCGATGAAAAATCATTGCCCGGAATCCGGTACCGAAGAACCACCGAAACGACCTCCCAACCCTTTTTCGTACAGCATACCGCATGCTTCATATAAAGGATGCTCGGTGGCCAGCAAAACAATGTTCTTCTCCTTTGCCAGCTCAATCACATCCGCAGGCGGTTTCTTGCCGCGCACAAAACATATCGCCGCAATGTCCATCATTTCAGCAGTCCGGATCACCTGAGAGTTCATCAGGCCGGTCAGCAGCAACGTCTGATCCTTGACAAAAGCCAGGACATCGCTCATCAGGTCGCAGCCGCATGCCGTATGAATTTCTGTTTCACATAGCTTTGTCTTCTCTTCCCCGGTCAAAACCTGAGCGGTCAAAATGGACGTAATATCGGATAACAGCATATTGTTTGCCTCTCTGTATTATTTATATTTGCTTAAAATTTCGTCAACCTGATCCTCCGTCAATTTCCCGTATACATCTTCGTTTACGGTAATCACGGGGGCTAATCCACAGGCACCGATACAGCGCGTAGCATCGATAGAAAATCTGCCGTCCTCGCTGCAGGTTCCGACTTCCATGTTTAAATTTCGTTTGATTTTCTCCAAAATTTCACCGGAGCCTTTGACATAACACGCCGTTCCCAGGCAAACCCCGATTTTGTATTCTCCCTTCGGATACAGAGAAAACTGGGTATAGAACGTCACAACTCCGTATATTTCCGCCATGGAAATATTTAATTCCTCGGAAATAATCTTCTGCACTTCCAGCGGAAGATAGCCGTATATTTCCTGTGCTTCATGCAGAATCGGAATCAGAGCGCCATTGGTATCACGGTATTTCCCGATGACCGCTCTCAACTCTGCCTCCTGCTCTTTTGTCCCCTTAAAAGGGGCAACCTTCACCTCATTCATGTATCATTTCCTCCCTGTTTATAATGATTGTTATTTTTTTGCCAAACAAACACATACATTATATCAAAATACATGAAAAAAATCTATAGTTTTTCACAAAAAATCGTACAATTTTCTTTCTTTTTCATGTGAATTTTAATATGTTCTCTCTCAATTCATCTGTTTTTCAAGAACAAAATTTAGAAAAATAGCACAAAGAACTTGGACTATTTTTCAAACATGCTTTTTTGTATTTTTTGAATTGTATTTTACCCCCTTCTTTGGTAAAATAAAAAGAAACGAAACGACGAAAAACCATCCCCTGTTATTCAAACGAAAACGGGGCATGATAATACTCAGAAAGGAGTGTTCCCATGAATTCTCAAACACAGAAAACATATCCCTCTCTGGATGCGGACATTCAAACAGACGTTCTGATCATAGGGGGCGGTCTGACTGGCGCATGTCTCGCCTATTTCTTCACCGAGGCCGGCTTTGACACGGTTTTAACGGAAGAAAAAAAACTTGGCAATCGGAATACCATGATGGACAGCGGAATCATTCAGAGGATGCCTCCAAGCACCGTGAACCGCAGAAAGATATCGTCTGAAGCACCGGATTTTCTCTCCTCGTTTTACCGGGATCTGTTTCAGAATTTTCAGGAAATTTCTGAGTCTCTTTCAGAAAATGCCGATTGTCTCCACAAAAATCATCTGCTCTATTCCGATACCATCACCGGAATCAACGATTTGACACTGGAATACCTCAGCCGCCGGGAAAAAGGAATTGCCTGCAGCTTGGTGGAATCCTTCCCAAACCTGTCCATCAAAACAGGAATTTTTCAGGAGCATGCCGCCGGAATCTTTCCTGCTGTGCCTTTCCTGCATCATCTGATAGAC
>CAKRUL010000224.1 GCA_934403665.1 uncultured Clostridia bacterium
TCCAAGCTGATGGGAGCGATTTATCAGTCGGCAGAGCAGCACTGTGAGGTTGCTTTGGATTAATTTTGTTTTGGTTTCAAATTTTTGTGAAACAGCATAAAATCAGCTGTTTTGGGGAGACTGAATCTTAGAAATAGATTCTGTTTCACACAAAAAGGAGGAACTTTATGAACGATATGTTTTGCTTTCAATGCCAGCAGACGGCAGGGAATAAAGGCTGTGTCCGGACGGGTGTCTGCGGAAAGCAGCCGGAAACGGCGAATTTGCAGGATGAATTGATCTGTGAGCTCATCCGGCTTGCGGAGGCTGTAAGAGAAAAACAGTGCCGAACCGAAGAATCGGATCGTCTTGTCATAGACGGGCTGTTCACCACGCTCACCAATGTGAATTTTGACAATTTTGCCATTCGCCGTTTCATACAGCGAGTGATTCATGAGACAAAGACCATCGGCGGTTTGAAACAGCGCCCGGTAGTGGAGCTGTTTCACGGGGAAACCGACATTGTTTCACTGCGTTCGACATTGCTGTTCGGGATGAAAGGGATGGCCGCCTATGCACATCACAGCAGAAATCTCGGCTATGAGGATGACACGGTGACCGATTGGTTTTATGAAGGCTTGTGCGAGATCAACAGAGAGCACAGCATAGAGGAATGGCTGGCTCTTATCATGGAATTCGGACAGGTTAATTTCAAATGCATGGAAATGCTGGATTGCGCAAACACCGAATCTTTTGGAACGCCGGTTCCGACGAGAGTGAACACCGATATCAAAAAAGGTCCGTTTATTGTGATATCAGGGCACGACTTAAAAGACTTATCGCAGCTTCTGGAGCAGACGCAGGGAAAAGGGATTCATGTTTATACGCACAGCGAAATGCTCCCTGCCCATGGCTATCCGGAATTGAAAAAATATTCTCATTTGGCAGGAAATTTTGGAACGGCATGGCAGAGTCAGCAAAAGGAATTTGAGGATATCCCTGCTCCGGTTTTGTTCACAACAAATTGCCTGATGCCGCAGCGTCCGAGTTATCGGGATCGCATCTATACCACTTCGGTTGTCGGGTATGAGGGGCTGAAACATATCACAGCGGATGAAAACGGCGTCAAGGATTTCACTCCCATCATCGAACAGGCGCTGGAATTGGGCGGCTACGAACACGATCACAGCATGAGCGGAATCAACGGCGGGCATATGCTGACAACCGGTTTTGCGCACGGAACGGTATTGGCAAATGCCGAAAAAATCATTCAGGCGATCAAGGACGGGGCAGTTCGTCACATTTTCCTGGTAGGAGGGTGCGACGGTGCTCATCCGGGGCGGAATTATTATACGGAATTTGTGAAACAGACTCCTATGGACAGCTTGGTGCTGACGCTTGCCTGCGGAAAATACCGGTTTAACGATTTGGATTTGGGCGAAATTGACGGGTTGCCCCGCATTCTGGATATGGGGCAGTGCAACGACGCATACAGCGCCATTAAGGTTGCATTGGCACTGGCGGATGCATTTGAATGCACGGTGAACGATCTGCCGTTGACCCTGGTGCTTTCGTGGTATGAGCAAAAGGCAGTCTGTATTCTTCTGACCCTTTTATCGCTTGGAATCAAAAATATGTATCTGGGGCCAACCCTTCCGGCTTTTCTGTCTGAAACGGTGGTGAAGGTGCTGGTCGACACTTATGGCTTACAGCCGATCACAGCGCCGGAGCAGGATATGGACGCAATTTTACAAAGAGGGTGAAATCATTTTCAGCGATTTCTATCAATAGAAAGAAGTGTTTCTCGGTCAGGGACAAATCCGATTTTCGGAAATTTTGTTCTTGAAAATGAGACGTCGGAACGATATAATAAATGCGATACTCTCAAAACCATTGCGAAAAATACTTTTTTATTGATAGGATGATAGAAATGTTTCCAAAAATTTTTCCGATTCCTCCGGCACAGAAGGAAAGTGTTGAATTCGAGCGTTTAAAATTCAACTGCAACCGACTCATTCCCCTTTCTGCGCTGATTGCCGTTTGGGAATTGTTTCTGATCTGTGCCACTGTTTATAAGCGAGGGCTTTTTCAGGAGGGAACTTATCGGTATTATTTTGTTGCATACGCTTTTAATTTTTTGTTTAATCTGATTGCACTGGTGGTTTCGCGCCATTTTCGGAAGCGCCGTTTTCATTCCTATAAGAAGCTGAAACCGTTTGGAAAAATATTGATTGGATATGTTGCGGTCGCCTTGGCATGGAGCTTATATATTCTTTATCTGGATCAGTGCCTGGCGTACAAACAAGTGATTGCCTATGTGGTCTCTTTGGTCATTGTTTCCAGCATGCTGAATCTCGATCCGCGCACCTTTTTCCTGCTCAATTGTATTTCGACCACCGTTCTGCTGGTGATTCTTTATGAAACGCAGGACAGTGCGGCCATTTTTTTCGGGAACACTGTGAATCTTATTGTTTTGATTGCATTTATCCTATTGAGCCATTCCATGAAGTACTGTTCTTTTTATGAGAATGAACTCCGTAAAATGGAGATTGAACGGTTATCTCATGAGGACGCACTGACCGGCCTTCGCAATCGCAGAAGCTTGCAGGAGTACAGCGAAAAATATGCGGAAAGCGACAAGAGTAAGAACGGCTTGCTCAGTGCGATTAAGATCGATCTTGATTATTTTAAAAATTTCAATGACAGATATGGACATGACAAGGGCGAGTTGCTTCTGAAAGGGATGGGCGAGACGCTGAATGCGATTCAGGAGTTGTACCATGCGGCGGCTTTTCGGTTTGGCGGAGAAGAGTTTCTCGTGCTTTGCGAAGCGGCGACCTCTGCTCAGGCAAAAGAAATTGCGGAGGATATCGGGGTGCGCTTTCAAAGGGCATCTATGGCATATTGCAAGACAGATCAAGAATCTGTTACCATTTCAGCCGGAATCGCCGAAACGAATCATATTTCAACGCCGGAGGAGTTCTATCATTTGATCACAAAGGCAGACCGTGCATTATATCAGGCAAAGGAAAACGGAAGAGATCAGATTATTGTGTCGCAGGAAGGATAGGAAAGGTTCTTTTGCGTGCAAAGGTTTCTGACAGAAAGCTTAAAAAATTCCGGACGGGAAACGTCCGGAATTTTTTGCTTCTTATTTAATTTTTGTGACATCATAAGGCGTTGTCTGATAAACATAATAATTCAGCCAGTTGGAAAACAGAAGGCTGGCATGGGCACGCCAGGTGACAATCGGCTTGTTTTTGGGATTGTCTCCGGGATAATAATTGACCGGCACATGGATGTTCAGACCTTTTTGAACGTCTCTTTCGTATTCCAGTGCCAGCGTATTGGCATCATATTCCGCATGACCGGTTACAAAAATCTGCCTCCCGTCCTTGGAAGCGGCAATATAAACGCCGGCATCCTTGGAATATGCTAAAATATCCAGCTTTTTGATTTTT
>CAKRUL010000225.1 GCA_934403665.1 uncultured Clostridia bacterium
ACGAAAAGAAATAAAGGGCTTTGACAGCATCAATTTTTCCACGGTTTCCCGAATGACAGCGGCCTCGGTTGCGTCTTTTTTTAAGAATTTCATCCGAGCCGGCGTATTATAAAACAAGTCGGTAACAGTAATTGCCGTACCTTTCGGCGCACCGATTTCTTCCTCCAAAACAATCTTTCCGGCCTCTAACACCAAGTGAAAACCGGATAAGTCCTCTTCCCTTTTGGTGATCAAATCCACTTTGGAAACGGCCGCAATGCTGGCGAGCGCTTCCCCGCGGAATCCCATCGTGGCAATATGGCTTAAATCATCCTTTGACCGGATTTTGCTGGTAGCATGCCGCAAAAACGCATTTTTAGCGTCCTCCGGTTCCATCCCGTCTCCATTGTCCGTCACTTTGAGAAACGTTTTTCCTCCGTCTGCAATCTCGATGCTGATACGGGTTGCATGCGCATCAATGGAATTTTCTATGAACTCCTTCACCGCGGAGGATGGACGCTCCACCACTTCGCCTGCCGCAATCATGTTTGCAATCAAAGGATCCAGCACTTTAATTTTTGCCATACGACTCACCTTCTATTCCGTCCCGAAAAATTTTCTTCCCATTTATATCTTTTTCGCCATGTTGGAAAATTCAAACAGTTTATTGAGCGCTTCAATCGGCGTCAATGTGGTGACATCCAGCTTCTGAAGCTCTTTTACAATCTCATTGTCATACACCTGTGTAAGCGCCATTTGTTCCTCTTCCGGCTCCTCGTGTTTCACCTTGGAGCCATCAAAAGTGATTTCATTCAGCTCCAGCACCTTGACAACCTCTTTTGCCCGGCGGATGACCTCTTCGGGAACGCCTGCAATCTTTGCCACCTGAATCCCGAAACTGTCATCGGTGCCGCCATCCACAATTTTACGGAGAAACGTGATGTCATCTCCCCGTTTTTTCACGGCGATGCTATAGTTTTTTACCCCCTTCAGCCGCTCCTCCAACACGGTCAATTCGTGATAGTGCGTTGCAAAAAGAGTTTTGGCTCCGATTTTTTTTGTAATATATTCCACAACCGACCAGGCAATGGAAAGCCCGTCAAAGGTGCTGGTACCCCGCCCGATCTCGTCCAAAATCAGCAAGCTGTTTGCCGTTGCATTTTTCAGAATATTGGAAACCTCGTTCATCTCCACCATAAACGTGGACTGACCGCTTGCCAAGTCATCGGATGCACCGACCCTTGTGAAAATTTTATCCACAATGGAAACAGAGGCGCTGTCCGCCGGTACAAAGCTCCCCAAATGAGTCATCAGAGCAATCAATGCCACCTGCCGCATATAGGTTGATTTTCCCGCCATATTCGGACCGGTGATGATCGCAAAATTATCGTTGCTTCGATTCAGCAAGGTATCATTCGGCACAAAAAGCGCATCGGTCAGCATCTTTTCCACCACAGGATGTCTGCCGTTTTTGATGGAAATCACTCCGTCATTGGTTATGACCGGCTTTGTATAGTTATTTCTATATGCCACATTGGCAAGTGACTGCAAAAAGTCCAGCTTTGCTATCGCGCGGGCAGTCTTTTGAATCCGCAGCATATTGTCATAGACCACATCGCGCACCTGACAGAATATTTCGTATTCCAAGGCAACGCTCTTTTCCTCCGCACCTAAGACAACATTTTCAATCTCTTTCAGTTTTGGCGTAATATAGCGTTCACAATTTGCTAACGTCTGTTTTCGGATAAAATAATCCGGAACCAAATTCTGATAGGACTTTGTCACCTCCAGAAAATAACCGAAAACCTTGTTGTAACCTACTTTCAGATTTTTAATGCCTGTTTTTTCTTTTTCCTCCTGCTCCACCTGTGCAATCCAGTCTTTTCCTTCCCGCATTGCGCGCCTAAGCTCGGTGAGTCCGTCATGGTAACCGTCCTGAATGATGCCACCCTCCCGAACCGTAAAAGGCGGATCCTCCACAATCGCCATATCCAGAATGGACGTCACGTCCTGCAAAGGATCCAGTTCCTCACAAATCTGCCGAAGCATTTTGGATTGGCTTTTCAAAATGGTTTCGCGCAAGGCGGGAACGCATTTCAAAGAATTCTTCAAGCTGACCAAATCCCGTCCGTTTGCACTTTTAAAGGATATTTTAGACGCCAGCCGTTCTATATCGTTCACACCGGACAAAGTCTCACGAATACCATCCCGCATAAAATGCCCGGAGAACAATTCCTCCACTGCATTCAGTCTGTCGTTGATCAGATTATAAGAGGCAAGCGGCCGATCGATAAAGTGACGAAGAAGTCTCGCCCCCATCGAAGTTTTGGTATCGTCCAAAACCCACAGAAGCGATCCTTTTTTCTTTTTCTCACGCATCGTCTCTGTCAGTTCCAGGTTTCGTTTGGTGGAAAGATCAATTTCCATAAACAAACTGTCGTTGACACATTCCACGTCATTGATATGCTTCAATTCATTTTTCTGTGTATTCTGTAAATAATCCAGCAGTGCATAAAGAGCAAAAATCGTTTCCACCGACCGGTCAATGCCCTTTTCGGAAATCAGGCGTTTACCAAACCGGGCTTCCAGTGCCTCTGTCGCTTTGTCAAACTGATAAAAAGAATCTTCTCTGATGTCGATTGTCGTCACAAAACGCTGGCGAAGCTCCTCCATCATTTTTTGATTGGAAGCCATTTTCTCATTGAGCAGAATCTCGGAAGGCGAAAATTTAGAAATTTCCGAATAGAGCTTATTCAAGTCATCTCCAACGATAATCGGGCTGATGGTCAGTTCTCCGGTTGTCACGTCCACGAAAACAATACAGGTAAACACATCCGCGCGGTACATGGAAGCGAGATAATTGTTTTTCGTCTCGTCCAGCATCTTGGTATCGGTCACCGTTCCCGGAGTCACCACACGGATGATATCCCGTTTCACAATTCCCTTCGCTGTGCTGGGATCTTCCATCTGTTCACAGATTGCAACTTTATAGCCCTTTCCGACCAATTTGGCGATATAACCGTCCATCGCATGATAAGGAACACCGCACATCGGCGCCCTTTCCGGCAAACCGCAGTCCCGTCCGGTCAGCGTAAGCTCCAGCTCCCTGGAGGCAGTGATGGCATCGTCAAAAAACATCTCGTAAAAATCGCCCAGCCGATAAAACAAAATGCAATCCTGATTCTTGATCTTAATATTCAAATATTGCTTCATCATCGGTGTAATGCCGGATGCAAGAAGCTCGTTCAAATCATATTTCGGCAAAATTTTTCACCCTTTTTTCTGATTTCCTTTTCCGCCGGATTAATGACATCCGGAACAGGAACTGCAAGAACTGCAGCCGCCGGAAGCACAGCCGCCCTGATTTCCTAAAATGGCATCCGAAATCGTTTTATATACGCTTTGTTCCAGTTCATTGAAAGTATCCAAAGCTTTGACATACGTACTGATG
>CAKRUL010000226.1 GCA_934403665.1 uncultured Clostridia bacterium
TTGACAACTTTCCGTGGGACGAAACCGGTTATCGTCCCGCCAGTGAATTTTTAATTACACGGGATGAAGCAAACTTTTTGGTGCAGTTTCGCACCAAGGAGGAGTTTATCCGCAACGAAATGACCGCACACAACACGGATATTCATACCGACAGCTGTGTGGAATTCTTCTGCAACTATGATCCTGCTCACTCAGAAGACTATATCAATATCGAAATCAATCCCAACGGATTTGCAAAATTTAAAATTGGTCCAGACAGGCATCAGCGGCGTTTTCTGACAGCAGAAGAATTGGATTCCCTGCACATTGAGGCGCATATTGATGAGAAACAAAACCTTTGGACGGTGTCCTATCAGATTCCTTTTGACATGATAAAAAAATACTATCCTTTTTTCCGGGCGGAAAGCGGATTTTGTATGAAAGGAAATGTCTATAAATGCGGCGATAAAACCAAATATCCGCATTTTGCATGCTGGAATCCCATTGGAAATGCGACCCCGGATTTTCATTTAAGCCAATATTTCGGAAATTTTTTAATCAAATGAATAAAATTTTTAAAAAGGGCAATGCTATTACTGACCTCACAAATACATTTAAGCCCCCTTATTTCGGACAGCGCAAATGCGCTGTCCTCCTTTTTATCCGAAAACAGATACCGTGTTTCATACACGTCTGTCCTGAATCAAAGAACAAAAAGCAAAACCGCTTGAAATCGTAATGATTTCAGGCGGTTTGGTTTATACTGTGGTTTATTCATCAGAACCGGTGATTTCAGACAAGCGTGCAACGAAATTTCAGATAGAATGGGATAGGTTGATGTTTTTCTTTCTTGCGGTTGACCGGCTTTTTCGGCAGTCTGAAAGGACGGCAAAGCACCGCTCTCCGTTTGCACCAATTTTGATTTTTATCTTGAAATGATGATCAGTAATCCAAAAAGAATTCCAATGCCGATTCCTGCCAGACAGATCCCATTTCTCTTCCAGGAAATTTTTCGATAAATCCTTGTATATCTGCCGGCCAATTCACGATAGCTCTTTGCTCCGTTGATAATCAAAAGAACCGCGGAAAACAAGTCTAAAAACAGATATAAAAAAATTCCAAAAAACTCTACGGAAAGTACGGATGGCTGAAAAACGCCATACATTTTCACACCGTACATCGCATTATAAGACAGCATGAGAAATCCTAAAAACAAAATAAAATTGCTTTTCGGAATACTGACCGTCAGCTCCCGCCTGGTAATTCGGATGAGGATCATCCAAAGCAGCAAAAACAACAAAAACACGCCGAGATTACTATAAAAATACGCCGTTTTCCCGTCTATATACAGGTTATATAAAAACGAAAAAAATACGATGAACGTCCCGACAACTCCTATGAAACCTGCCGTATGAGCCAAGGAATATCGGTTTTTTTGATTTGTGCCGAATTGTCTTTGGTACACAGCCTCACCCCATTCTGTTTTTTTCTTATTCCACTGCGATGATGTAATAATAAATGGGCTGTTCTCCCCTGGAATAAGTGACATCAATATCCGGAAATTCCTTTTCCAGCACTTCCATGAGTTCTTCTTTTTGTTCTTCTTTCAAGTCTTCTCCGCCGTAAATCGTAATAATCTCCGTCGTCTCATCTGCCATTTCCTTAATCAGGTTCAAGGCAACCAAATTGATATTAGATCCAAGAGATACCACCTTTCCGCCCTGCATCCCCATGATGTCGCCTTCTTTGATGGCAAGATCGTTAACGACAGAATCCCTCACCGCATAGGTGATCTGCCCGGTCTTAATATGGGACAAAGCATCCCGGAAAACGCCTTCCAGCATCTCTTTGCCGAGATTCTCGTCGTACATAATCATTAAAGAATAAACTTCTGCCATGCTGGTGGTCGGAATCACGATCAAGTTATCGCCGTAAAGAGCTTTTGCCTGCTCTGCGGCAAGAATGATGTTTTTATTATTCGGAAAGACAAAAATCGTTTCGGCATGGATTTTCTTGACCGCTTCCAGAATATCGTCTGTGGATGGGTTCATGCTTTGTCCGCCGAAAATCACCTGATCGATTCCAAGTTCCTTGTAAATCCGCTTAAAGCCCTCGCCGGAAGCAACCGAAACAAATCCGTATTTCTTTTTCGGCATAGCCTTTTCCTGTTCTTCCCGCTCTTTTTTCAGCTGTTCATTCTGATAACGCATGTTATCAATTTTCAAATTGATCAGCGGACCGATTTTTAATCCATAGCCCAGCGCCTGATCCGGATTGTCGGTATGAACATGCACCTTTATGATATCATCGTCCTCCACAACCACCGCGGAATCGCCGATTTTTTCCAGCTTGCTGCGGAGATTGCCGGCCGTCTTATTCTTTTTCAGAATGATAAACTCTGTGCAGTAGCCAAAGGTAATTTCCTCTTCCGTCAGCTGTGCGGCCGGAGTTTCCGACTCCTCGGCTTTCTTCTCTTGCGTCTGCACCTCAATCACCGCATTGTTCTGAAGAAAATAAAGTGCTCCTTCAAACAGCGTCATGAGACCCTTGCCTCCGGCATCCACAACATTGGCTTGTTTCAGCTTCGGCAGCATATCAATCGTCTTTGCGAGAACCTCGTTTCCGTATGCCGTAACCTGTTCCAAAAATGCCGGTACTTCCAGATCTTCCTTAGAAAGCTCCTGTGCCTTGTCGGACAGAGCTCTCATCACAGTCAGAATCGTCCCCTCTGTCGGCTTCATCACTGCCGCATAGGCAACGTCCGCACCGCTTTTGATGGCATCGGCTATCTGCGTGAGGTCAGCAGATTCCAACGATTTTAACTGTTTTGCCACACCCCGAATAAACTGAGAGAGAATGACCCCCGAGTTGCCCCTCGCGCCACGCAGAGAAGCTGATGCCATCTTCTCACTGATTACGCCGACCGGCTGCGTGGTGAGTCCCGAAATTTCTTTGACCGCTTTGCTGAAGGTCAGCGTCATATTTGTTCCGGTATCCCCGTCCGGCACCGGAAAGACATTCAGACGGTTTATTTCCTCTTTTTTATTTTCTATCTGATGGCATGCCGACACCAGCATGCTTATGAACTGTTCCCCGTTGATTGTTTTCACCTTTTCGGCCCCCCTATTTGTCCAGAAGTCCATCAATAAAGACATTGATTTTATTTGTTTTCAGTCCGAACTGATCTTCCAATATATAAGACAGTGTTTCAATGATGTTATTGGAAATGGTCTGGATATTGGTGCCGTACATTGCGAAAATATGAATGTCGATCACCAAACCCTCCTGATACATGACCCTTACGGCGTCTGTTGCCTTCTCTTTTCCTTTAAAGGTGAAGATGGACTGCTTGGTTTTCCGGTTTGCCAGACACAGCACCCCATAACAGCTGGTCGCTACATGAGCGGCAATGGTTTTCAGTGCAGTGTCCTTGATG